>JBGTHU010000887.1:0-6392 GCA_041745975.1 Mariniblastus sp. | reverse complement strand
GCTGGCGGGGGTCGGAATTCTAACTTCGATTGTCGGAACATTTTTAGTGCGAGTGCGCGAGGGAGGCAGTCCCCATAAAGCACTCAACACCGGCGAATTCGTTTCTGCCGTGCTAATGTTGTTTGCGACGTTTTATATTATTCAGTTTATGTTGCCCGAGGCATGGGTTTTCGGCAGTGGTGATGACGCTATCGCATACAGCCGAATCGGTGTCTTTTTCGCTATTATTTTCGGCTTGGTGTCTGGTTTGCTGATTGGGAAAGTCACCGAACACTATACAGGAACCGGTACCGGACCGGTAATTTCAATTGCCAAACAATCGATGACTGGGCCGGCAACCAACATCATCAGTGGCTTGGGTGTCGGTATGATGTCCACTGCCGTTCCAATTTTAATTATCGCATCCGCCATCATCGGGGCTTACTCGTTTGCTGGCCTGTACGGAATAGCGATCGCGGCCGTCGGCATGCTGTCAAATACCGGAATTCAGTTGGCCGTCGATGCCTATGGGCCTATCTCCGATAACGCCGGCGGGATTGCTGAAATGGCGGAATTACCCCCCGAGGTGCGTCAGCGAACTGACAAACTAGACGCGGTCGGAAATACAACCGCGGCGATCGGTAAAGGATTCGCCATCGGATCGGCTGCACTGACTGCCCTGGCTCTGTTCGCAGCATTCCAAACCTCATACAACGCCACTCACGGCGTTGAATATCACTTAACTGCAATCAGCATCACCGATCCATTTGTGATGGCTTCGTTGTTTGTGGGTGCCATGTTACCCTTTCTTTTTTCAGCTCTTGCCATGAACGCCGTGGGCCGAGCTGCCAATGCCATGATTAACGAGGTAAGACGGCAGTTCAAAGAGATCCCAGCCCTTAAAGCGGCTTTGGAAGCAATGAAGCGAAATGAAGGGAAGAAAAGAGACGAATGGTCAACCGAAGATAGATCGGTCTTTAATAACGCAATGGGCAAGGCAGAATATGCCAAATGCGTAGCGATCTCAACAAAGGCTTCCATCAGAGAGATGGTCGTTCCCGGAATCGTGGCCATTGCCGTACCGGTAGCTTTCGGGTATTTGCCGTCCTACTTCCACGATTTGGGACTGGGGGGAATCCAAGGGAATACCAATGCCATGATGCTGGGCGGATTGCTGGCGGGCGTCACCGTCAGCGGCGTTTTGATGGCACTTTTCCAATCTAACGCTGGAGGTGCTTGGGACAACGCCAAGAAAATGATCGAAGAAGGTTTTGAACATGGAGGAGTGACCTACGGCAAAGGAAGTGAACCGCACAAAGCGGCCGTGGTTGGAGATACCGTGGGCGATCCTTTCAAGGACACCTCTGGCCCTTCGTTGAATATTTTGTTGAAATTGATGAGCGTTGTCGCTTTGGTAATCGCACCCTTTTTGCCGCTCTGTCGTTAATCGATGGCAGAGTCGGCGGGCGGTTGAGGCTTTTCAATGGACCAATTGCCTATTGAAATTGCATTTTGCTTGGTGAACACCCGATCAGCGATCCCCCTTGACGCCACGCTATTAGATTCGATGATTTTGTAGGGCGACCAACATTCATCAACGAATACCCTACGATGATACGGATAGACTCGGGTTCAAGGGAAGCCCCAGCCGCGACGGATTTTCTTGAACTTGATCGAGCACATACCGTACGTAGCCCGTGGCGGCGGAACAAAGTGCGAGCATATGTTCATCGCTCAAGCCGAAAATCTCCAAGGTACGGCGATTGGTTAATGGATACATAAAGTCGGTTCCTTGCGTTCCCGTCTTAATGCAAGATGCCGTTATATTGTTAATCAAACCGGTTGGCTCGGATTGATTGCCCCCTACCGCTTCACAAGCGACTTTCACAATCGATGGAAATGCCTTTAACAACATTCCATCGCGATAGACAACCACTCTTAGTTCGTATTTGTGGCCAAACAGCGGATGGTCAAAGTCGGGAACAGTGGACGCATCTACAAATTCGCACAGAGTATAGGGGAATGCGCCACCGGCCATTTGGTAATACTCCTCCGTCAACCGGATCGATCGATCTACCTTGCGAATCACATCGGATTCGTCATCATCAATTAGAAAAAATTCGATGCCATGGCCAAGCCCGGTCCCTTGAGGCTTGATGACTGTTTTCAAGCCTTGACGACGCCAGTCCAGAATTGCAGCGACTAATTCGGAACGAGAGTGTGCCACATGATGGCGCACCTGATCCGGAAAGAAAACCTTTGGATTTTCTTGTAAGAAATCATTCAGCAAGCTGTAGGCGACTCCTTTATCACCCCCCGCCAAATGGCAGCGATTGAGAGTCGCAAACTGATTCAAATCGACCAAGCCATCGAATTGAGCCAATACGTTTAAGCAGAACCGATCGTTCACGGCACCGGTGACCGGGCGGCCGTAGAGTGTCAGTCGTCCATCAGAGCGAATCCCCAATTCACTCAAGAAGTCCTTGATATAGCCGACGACCACAACGGGGTTGGAATCCGCCATGGGGGATGGATCTTGCATCAACGCGGGCATCGTACAAATCGTGGTTTGGTGACCGTGCTCCTCAAATCCGCGCTTGAAAGCTTCAGCATAGAGTAATTTTTCATAAATTAATTTATTTAACCGCGGGTTTTCGTTGGATTCTTTGCCGGAGCTGGCGATCAGCACCATCGGGTTGGCTTCCTGCCGCAATTGCTGCTGGGCCATTTGCGACATACTTTCGAGGATTTCGTTGACAGCAAAAAATGACAGATTGGTCAAACCACCAATGCCGGTGCCGTTCAATTCCATCAAATGAAATTCCTTTTTTCCGCAACTGTCAGAAACCAACAGATCCAAGGGAGCGACGCTAAACAAATGTTGTTGCTCGTAATTCTTCAACGGTGTCGAGGTTGACTCTTGCCAAGCCTTGACCAGTTCGACATCTTGAGCTTCGCGGATCCGACTTCGATTTTCCAATTTGTGGCCAAGCAATGGAGAAGCACCGATCAGAGTTTCCATGGAAATCTGAGGTGTTTGACTATGATGATGGTTGGCAAAATTCATTGTTCTGTTCCCAAGAAGGGTTGATCTGGTTGAAACCAGGCTACAAAAAAAGCCCCAGCAGCATCGAATACTGCTGGGGCTTTTTCCGAGTTTTTGGCATTGCGATTGAGCAAAACAGCTCAACAGTCAACTACAACCCCCCGATTCGGTAGGTGTCAACCAACAACGGAAACAAAAAACCCCCAACCACTATCGCGCTGAGGGACTGTCATAGCCTCCAAATTTTCGCCAATCACTGGCGTTTGAGATCTTCGAAATTGCCAGCCATTGGCAAATCGATGATATTTAATCCAAGCAACAAATCTGATAATTTTTAACTGCCGCTCGTCTTTGATTTAATTGGAGCCTGAACGACCCAATTGAACTTGCAAGAATAATACTTTAATGTTTTAGAAAGTCAACATGCTATTGAAACTTTTAACCTCGCTCCCATCAGGGTAAAGAGATCGTCCAGCTTTCTTTCGATAATTTTCGGGGAATTGGGGAACGAAAGCCGGACGATCTCTAAATTCGGCATAAAAAAACCGAGTGGGCCGCTGCGTGATGCGGGCGGGGCGAGAGTGTCCCTTGGACCAAAACAAAAATTACGGGTGCGTTTTTGTCAATCATTCGATTCGATAGCTAAATGATAGCTAAATAATTCGTTCCTCATTTCGCGGTGTTTGGTTGTTGGGATCCGGATCTTGCGGGACACTTTGGTACCGCTTCAATAAAGCCAAGGCTGATTTCACTCCTGCCAGTTCCTGGCAGGCCGGAGATTCGGTCTCTTTTTGCTGCCCTTTATCATTATCCTCGTCTTGCGAAATTGCCGTTTTAATTTCGGTTGCCTCGCTTTGATCATCACCGACCATTGGGGCGGGATGAGCCGTTTGGAATTCCAAACTGACGTAGCCACGATAGCCAGAGTCGAGCACAATTTTCATCATCCGTTGAAAGTCGACATGGGTTTCTTGGCCTTTTTCATCAAATTCCCTGGCTGTGGCACAAACCCCTTTCGTCAGCGGCATTAGGTTCTTCATGATTTGGTAAGGGCTTTCACTTTGCTTGTCTTGTCCACTGCCCGATCCACTACCCAAAAAGTAAGCGAAAGCTCCTAAACCCGATGATTCAATTTCTTTTACCAACCGAGTAAGCCATTTAGAATCTCGCGAAATGCCAAACTCGTTTCCAATCAAGCCTAGGATTTTTTTCTTCGCGGCGTATTCCATCAACGATTTGATTGAATTCACTGTCTTTTCAAATTGAGCTTGGCTGGAGTCCCTGCACTGCAGTTGAATACGAACTCCGCGACAGCCCAAGGTCGCTGCGGCGTCAATCCACATTCGATGCCTTCTAAGCGATTCTTGTTGAATCTCGGGTTCTTTTGACAACAAATTTTCCTCTTCGATCAACAGCAACACATGACGAACTCCCTGTTCGGCGGCCCGTTTTTTCATTTCGCCAAGATATTCTTGATCTTCGATATGTTCCTGAAAGAATGAAGTCGCATAGTCGATGGCATTGATACCAAATTGTTCTTTGGCGAAACGAGGGAAATCCAAGTGCGTAATTTTTCCTGTCGAGATCGTGTGCAACAACGAACGCTGGCTGAGAGAGATCGTAAAGGGAGATGGGGTGAAACGGTTTTCTCCAGACCTAACGGAGAAATCAAGTTTCCTCAGTGATCGGGGCATTAATCCGGGTATCAGCGTAGCCGATCCGATTTTAATTAATAACTGCCGTCGATTAAATAAATAGGGGCGCATATTCGACTTTCATTCAGTAATCTGCATCGCCTCTTCCGCGGTGACGATGGTACGTGCGACTTCAACCAGTTTCATACTCTTGCTGGTGGCAATTTTCTGCAGTCGCTTAAAGGCTTCTGGTTCTCCCAGTCCGGTTCGTTTCATCAGAATCCCCTTGGCGCGTTCTATAATTTTTCGGTCATCAAGGGCCTGTTTCAATCCATCAGCTTCTTGTTGGAGTGTCTGGAATTCGCGAAAACGATCCATGGCGATCGCGATGGCCGGTTGTAGATCGGTATCCGTAATCGGTTTGATCAGATAGGCCAACACATGATTCTGGCGCGCCTTTTCGATATAAGCTTCATCATGGAAAGCAGAAACTAAGATCACTGGAATAGCTTGTTGCCGTGAAAGCAACGCGATCGCATCCAAACCATCCAACTCTGGCATTTGAATGTCGGTGATGATTAATTCCGGTTTGTGCTGTCGGCAAAGTTCAATTAATTCTTGCCCATTGCCGGCTTCTGCGACGACATCGTGGCCCAGCCGTTCCAGGGATTTCCGAAAGAACTCGCGCATGCGAGGTTCATCATCGGCGATGGCAATCTTTAATTTACGATTCATGGATTTCTCGCGGCAATGTAATACAAATTATTGTTCCCCGATCATCGGTGTTGTCCACCCCAATTTCGCCTTGATGGGCTTCGACGATCCGTTTGACGATCGCCATTCCCAACCCTGTTCCCCGAGTGCGAGTTGTGAAAAAAGGTTCAAAAATCTTTTGTTTGGCTTCCAGGGTCAAACCGGGGCCGTTATCAGCAAACCTGATCTGCAGAGCGGGGTAATCACCAATCTGACCGGGAGACCATTGTACCAAAATGCAGGCAGGATCGGTACAAGCGGCTAATGAATTTTCAATCATGTTGCGAAATACCTGTTCAATTTGAAACGAATCCACCACACAACGGGTATCCATGTCGTTTCTTTCATGTTGGATACTGACACAGCGACCGGTTCGATCCGGCTCCGTACTTCGCCACGCTTCAGCGAAAATTTCAAAAACTTGACTTGGTCGGGGATCCATTTTAAAGGGTGAAGCATAGCCCCGCAGATTTTCAAAAAGGCGGTGCAAGCGGTGATGGGCTTTTTGGATGTCGGAGATCAACCCGTGCGATTCATCGCTTAATTGTTCCTCCCATTCCAACATTTTTGCACAGGCATTGATTTGTTGTAATGCGTTGCGACTTTCATGAGCCACTCCCGTAATCATTTCGCCGATTGCCGCCAAGCGTTCGGCTTGCAGCATCCGTTCTTCGGCGGCTCGCCGGTTGGTAATGTCCCACAATACGGTCTGAGTTCCCAAGATTTTTGCTGCAGAATCTTTGACTGGAGATTTAATCACCTCGAAGTAGCGGATTGACCCATCCTCTAAAACATGTTCCCGGATTCCCTGAATGATACGTCCCTTGGCCAGGACTTGTTCATCGCTATGGATCGATTGCTGAGCATAGGTTTCGGAAAAAACATCACCAGGGGTCGAATTAAGTATTTGAGAGGCGGGCGTTTCTAACAATTCAGTAAATAAACGATTCACATAGGTATATCTCCCTTGAAGATCCTTG
>JBGTHU010000886.1:0-4247 GCA_041745975.1 Mariniblastus sp. | reverse complement strand
CCAGGCAGCCACGACATCTGGCCGGGACCTGAGCACCAAATGGAAGTGATTGGAGAGAATCGCCTGACAGAGCAGATCGATACCGAACTGGGCCGCCAACCGTTTGAGTTCTTCGTCCAGCCAGACTTTGCGATGGTCGTAATTGTTTCCCGTAACTGGGTCATTTCCCATCAAGAAGCATCGACGTACCGTCCGATTCATCACATGAACGATGGCGATCTCGTCAGGAGCAAAAATTTCAACACGAGCCAATCTTGCCATTTTAACCTCCTTTTTTAAGCAAAAGGGACTAAAACCCACCTTGAGGACTCGGCAAATTTTACCAAATCAGCAAACCTTGTCAAATGTGCTGTGTCCCCAGATTTTCATTTGCTGTGTCCCCAGATTTTCATTTGAACGCATTTATTGGGTTGTTCGCAAGACTGTTTTCGGACGATGTGTTGGACCAGATATTTGCGGACAATCAACAGAAGCAGGTAGAATCCTCCTTACTGTTCTCGTATTTGGTCGGGCTTTAGGTGCCAGTGGTAATCGGCGTTAAGCCCAGCGTCAACGCTGCCCATCAAGCGTCTTCATGTCACGCTTCTCGACAGGTCCTTTTTGACAGGTTTCAAGGCGTCGAAACTCAAGTATCTTTGGGGAATGGTTGTCGTAGATGCTGCTCGTTTCCGGGATGACCACCACGACGTGGCTTCTTGGGTCGACTAAGCTTCTTTTTGCGATTGGGTTTCGCGATATCACTGAACGGCGGCTTGGAAGAGGTCGAGGAATCTTAGAGACCTTTGGCAAGCGATAGTTCCAGCTCCACGATCCGCTCAGCTTGCTTCGCCAATTCCGCGGCTGGTTTCTCCAACTGGGTTGCTTGTTTGGCAACCAGTGATCGGAGTTCGTTGATTAAAGCGTTTCTATTGTCCATACTCGGATAATAGCAATTCAGCTAAACCATCGCCCGACCTATCCAAAATAGATCGCTTGCAAACATTTTTTGGAAAAATGTTCGGTGTGTCAAAATCGATCAAAAACCCACGTTCCGCAACATTTTCGCGGATTTAAGGGCGGGAAGGAAAATTCTTTTGACCGATGCTTGCCAATCGCATAGACTATTCGACACTTGCTGGCGTTCGACCCGTGAACGTTTATAACCTGTTTTTCAAAGTTTTCTTGCATCTTTCTGCTTTAAGTTGCGAGATAATACTCATCCGGGTACATTTCCCTGGAACAGGACGATTCGCCAGCTCGTGTGAAACCATCAATAGAATTATGAACGCACCGGACACCGACCAATTGTTGACTTTGGCACATGCGGGCGACGCGATCGCTCGGCAACAGCTGTTGGTACGGCACCAAGAACGACTTCGACGCATGATAACGTTTTATTTGGACCCCAGATTATCGGCTCGCATTGACCCCTCGGATGTACTTCAGGAGGCCATGACTTGTGCCATTGGTCGGCTGGCGGATTATCTGGAAAACCGTCCGATCGCCTTTTACCCATGGTTGCGGGCGATCGTCCGCCAAGCGATGATTGACACTCATCGCCGACATGTTCGTGCTCAGCGCCGATCGGTCTATCATGAAGAACAGTTTTTAGGGGCTGTCTCGAACACTTCGGCAATGTATTTAGCCAATCAATTGTTCTCCAGTCAGAGTTCGCCAAGCCATCGCCTGAACTTGCAGGAGGCCATGCACCGCGTCAAGCAGGGACTGGAAACCCTTTCCCCGTCAGACCGTGATATGGTGTTGATGCGGTGCGTTGAACAACTGAGCACCAAAGAAATCACCGAGGTGCTGGGAATCACGGAATCCGCTGCCAAATCACGAATCCGGCGAGCGCTCCAAAAACTCGCCCGTATTGTAGGAACCGATTGATGATCTCAGAACCGAAACACGTCAACGATACGGCATTGGACGACTTGGTTGACGAGGTATGCGGCAAGCTGCAGGCCGGCGAGTCTGTAGACGTCGAACAACTGGCCATTCGTTTTCCCGCTCTGGCGGATCAGTTGCGAAGTTTGTTTCCAACGTTGTTGGCTATTAATTCGCTGGAGGGAACTCATTCAAACGAAGTCCATTCGGAAAACCAGACGTTGGGCGACTTTCGTATTTTGCGGCAGATCGGTCGTGGCGGGATGGGGGTGGTTTACGAGGCGCAGCAGTTGTCGATTCCCCGCAAAGTGGCGCTAAAAATTTTGCCATTGGCGTCGTTGGTCGATCACCGGGCGTTGCAGCGATTCAAAAACGAAGTCGCGGCGATTGCGACTTTGGAGCATCCACACATCGTATCGGTGTACGCGATTGGCGAGGAACGAGGGATTCACTATTTCGCGATGCAGTTGATCCACGGCCAATCTTTGGCAGCGGTGATTAAGGAACTCAGAAGCCAAGTCGAACGTGACCAGCGGCTCAGCGGGGAAGCACTGGCTCAGGCCGTTTCCGATATAGAAAAACAATCAAGCGATGGACTGTCAATCGCCGGTCAACCCAGCGACAGAGGGTTTGTAGACGGCTCGCCAGATGGGAAAGTACCTGTCAATCAATCCAAACTGGCAACCGATCCTCTACCAAGGCCGGAAGTGCCGGCCAAACCCTCCAACCTGGTACCCGCTCATGGACTACCGCGGTTGCCGGGGCCGCAGGGGCGAGGGCAGCGAGGGCAGGGCGAGGGGGCAAAAGAGGTTGAAGATGACCCGCTTGATGAAACTGCGGTCCAGACGGTGGCCCGCGGTCGCTCGACGACCGTCCGCCAGTTCGGCGATGCGACCTATTTCCGCAACGTGGCGATGCTGATCAAGCAAGCGGCCGAGGCCTTGCAGCATACCCACGATCACGGCATTGTCCACCGCGATGTCAAGCCCGGCAATTTGATGCTGGATTCCAGCGGCACCTTGATTGTGACCGACTTTGGCTTGGCGCGGATCGAGACGGCTGCTGGTGTGACCATGACCGGCGACGTTCTGGGGACGCTCCGCTACATGAGTCCCGAACAGGTGCAAGGCAATCGCGTGATCGTCGATCATCGCACCGACGTGTATTCGTTGGGCGCGACGCTGTACGAGCTGCTTACTCTACAGCCGATATGGTCGGGTGAAGGCCGCGCCGAACTGATCCGACAGATTTCTTCTGAAGAGCCCACGCCGCCTCGCAAGATCAACCCCAGCATTTCACTCGACTTGGAGACGATCATTCTGAAGGCGGTTAGCAAGAACCCCGCCGACCGCTACGAAACTGCGCAGGCATTCGCCCACGATCTGCAGTGCCTACTGGATCATAAGCCGATCAATGCCCGGCGACCAACCATGACTCAAAGGCTCAACAAATGGGGCCATCGCCATCCCACCCTGGTTACATCCGCAGTACTCATACTGTTGATCGTGTCCGTTGGCTCGGTCATCAGCGCAGCATTGATCCTCAATGCAAACAATCGGACTCGGCAAGCTTTAACACAATCGGAAAAAAGTCTTGATCATGTCATTGATGCGGTAAAAAGACTACTTTGGCGCGTCGGAGAAAGCCAGCTTGACGACGTTCCGGGCACTGAACAACTGCGGCAGGAATTGTTAAACGACGCGATGGAAATCTGTCATTCTTTGATGGATTCTGAAGTTAAAGATCCCCGGGTCCAGTTGCGGGCCATTGAAGCCCTGGCAAGTCTTGGAATCATTCAAATGGAATTAGACGACGACGCATCCGCCGGCAAAACACTCACATTGGCAATTTCTCAATTCAAAGATTGGATTCAGCGCCATCCCAATCACCCATCGGTCGCACAAGCCAAGCAAAGTATGGCAGGAACTTATGTCAATTTGGGAGGACATTATTTGGACCTGTCTGAATACGAACAGGCTTCAGAAATATTTGAGATGGTCCTTGCGCTGGAGAAAGACTTGCGCGTGACTGCTCAGCAGGTCGACAGTCCCATCAACCAGGTCTTGCGAGCGGTGGCCTACGGTAAATACTCGAAGGCACTCAATGGCCTCAACAAAGATCGTGAAGCGTGTGAGGTTTGTGTACAAGCGATAGAAATTCTTGAAAGGTTGGTGGAAGCCGCACCCGAAAATGCGACTTATCAGGTCTACCTGGGCTGGACCTACTCTCGGCTGGCGTCGTCGCACGACACTTTACGTCAACAACACCTGGCAGCCAAAAATTTTGAACGCGCGGTTAACATCCTCCGTAAATGGAGCGACAAATACAGTAACAAAGCCTGGTCCAAATCAATTCTCGCCGGCACTTGTAGTGAATATGCC
>JBGTHU010000885.1:0-7868 GCA_041745975.1 Mariniblastus sp. | reverse complement strand
ACCCGTGACGAAATTTCAATTCGAGCACATTTTGACGCTAGTTTAAATAGAGGTAATCGTTCACGGGCCGGAAGGGAGGTCGAGGTTCCGCCGAAACATAAATCACTCAACGTTTCGCATTCAAGAAAACGCTCTCAGCGGAACTCTTTGTTGCATCGACGATTTAATTTGATGGGAGGCTACGTGGATTCATATCAAGGTTTTTTTTTGATCGCTGATCCGCATTTGGGGGATGGTAATTTCTACCGTTCGGTGGTGTTGATCATTCAACATGATGATCAGGGAGCGATGGGTTTCTTGCTGAATCGACCCGCCGAACTTTCGGTGGCTGAGGTTTGGAGAGATGTCTTCGAGGGGGAGCTGAAATGCGACAGCCAAGACCCGATTTATCTGGGAGGCCCGGTCGAGGGTCCGCTGATGATGTTGCACACTCGCCAAGATTTGGCAGAGATGATCATCAAACCGGGCCTGTTTGTGTCGATCGAGCGTGAGAAGTTGCGGAGTTTGGCAGCCAGTTCGGCAGAAATCCCTGCCCCTTCCAGCCGTCTCTTTTCGGGGTACTCCGGTTGGGGTGCGGGACAATTGGAACAAGAAATTGAATTGGGAGGTTGGCTACTGTTGCCCGCTCGCATCGAGGATGTTTTTTCCGATCCAGAAGATCTTTGGAAAAGAGCCTGTTCCCAGTACAGCGCTCAAATTATTCGACCTCTGATGGGAGATCGATACCCTACTGATCCATCACTCAATTGATGGTTTCGCGTGCAGAGAAATCAAGTTGATAGGGCCAGCGGCGATCGGCGGATTGTGGATGGGATGAAAGGTTTCGGTGGGAGCTTCAACCTCCTTACGATGTTGGCCGATTCGGTAGTTCAACGAATATCCGTGAATGGTTGCGCTTTCAGCGATTGGGCGCTCCGCAAACTACTCCTAAGGGAACTTGCTTTCCCATTGGGTCGCTTTTTCAGCGGTTGCGTTGCGGAGTTTCAGGTTTCCTGTTAATTTGCTGACTGATTACATTGCCACCAAACGAACTCAATAAAAGGAATTACGATGTCAAATACCTTGGCCCCTCCTTCTCGGCCCAATCATCAGTTCAAACGCGTTGCCATTTTATTTGCTGGGGGTCCGGCACCGGCGGCGAATGCGGTAATTTCAGCGGCTGCGGCTTCTTTTTTACGAGCCGGTGTCGAGGTCGTGGGGATCAAGCATGGATATTCATCCCTGGTCGAGTTCACTCCAGATCAGCCCCTGGTTGAAGGGAAAGATTACATGATGTTGACCCATACGGTGTTGGGTCGATCGCGAAACTCCCAAGGGATCATGATCGGCACGGCTCGCACCAATCCCGGGAAAAACATTACGTCCCCGGCCGACTTAGAAGATATTAAGAAAGCCGCTCCGATGGCCAATGTCGACCGCGGCTTGCGGTCCCTTGGTATTGATGCATTGATCTCTATCGGAGGCGATGACACGTTGAAAACGGCCAATAAATTCAAGCTCTACCAACAAGCCCACTACTCTTCCGGCGAAGTCATACCTGTCGTCCACTTACCGAAAACGATTGACAATGACTATTTTGGTATCGACTTTACTTTCGGTTTTTTTACAGCTGTCGATTTTCTGGGGACTGAAATTCGCTCGTTAATTTACGATGCCGAAGCAACTCGATCTTACTTTTTGGTGGAATCGATGGGCCGCAGTGCCGGTTGGTTGGCCTATGGTGCGGCGATTGCCGGCGAGGCCAGCTTGGTCATCAGTGTCGAAGATATCATGGCAGGCTTTTTGGTAGAAGAGTCCTATCAAGATCAAAATGGCCAACCACAAACACGCCAGTGCATGGACATGACGCGAGTGGTCGATCGCATCATCAAAACGATGCTGGCCCGTGAATCCGAAGGGAAAGAGTACGGCGTGATTGTCGTGGCCGAGGGGATTGCTGAGTACTTACCTGCCGAGTATGTCCAAGGTATCTCGCGTGACGAACATGGTCACATAAAAATCTCGGAAGTGATTCTCTATCGTATTTTGTCTGCGGCGATTGAAAAACGGTTTACCGAGAAAACGGGACGATCGCGAGCCGTCAAAGGGGTTCAGCTGGGTTATGAAGTTCGCTGTTCGAAACCGAATGCTTTTGATGCGATGCTGGGCAGTCAATTGGGGGTTGGCGCCTTTCGCGCTTTGGCCGAGGAAAATCTCAATGGCGTGATGGTCAGTGTACGGGGACAATTGGAACTGCACTACGAGCCTTTCGAGAATTTGGTAGATCCGGCAACTTTGGTTACCAAAGTTCGCTATATCGATACCAACAGCGACTTTCATCGCTTGGCCCGGTTCTTGGAAACCTACGTCAACGAATAGTACCCTGAACGGTTGCCGTTTATCCTTCGCCCTACACGTTACCGCAAAAAATTGATCAACTGCGTTGAAAGAATATTAGCGGTTACTGAATAAGTATATTGCAGTAGGTTCTGATCGTTCTGCATCCGCAATACGGTTTCGGCGATATCAGTCGCCTGGACTGCGACCAGTTGTTCTTCCGTGGAGAGCAAAAAGTCGCCAATTTGAAATTCAAGTTGCCGCATTGTCTGCAACGATGCGGATTGCTGTCCGACCACTTCCAAGATTTGATCCGAGATGCGATTTAGTTCTCCCAATCGACGATCCAATGTGGCGGCTTGATCCGCATTGGTCAATTTACGGCTGCCTCGTAAATCCAAAACCAATTCGTGTAGCACCTGGAAAGCGTTTGAAGTGCCGGGGAAATCCAAATATTCCTCCCCGGCAGCTCGCAGGTTGCTCCCATCGAGATTGATGAAACGACCGGTAATCGAATCGAACACGGCTTGGTTATTTGAGAAATCGATGGGAACAGTCGTCTGGCCCCCATCGATACTATAGGTACCATTGGCCGTGACGGGTACTTCGTCGTCAAACCCGGGGGCGATATTGGTGGTATCTATGAACACAAATTGTCCGTCATTGGACTTCACTTGCAAGTTGGTCATGGTGTTGTCGAAGGAAGTAGGCGGGCCTCCGTTGAGCGAAACCCAACCGGCCGAACCATCACCGCTGGTATCTACCACTTGCAACGAATGGCGTCCAAGTGAACCGATGATCGTATCATTTCCGACTGAACTGGTTCCGGCAGCGACGCCCGAGCCGCCAGTAAAGTTCGTTTCAGTATGGCGTATTTGCAGCGTCGCGCGACCCAGCATGTTGTCGGTGCCCGAACCTGATCGGACTCCCGTTTGGCCCATCAAAACAGTGGCCTCACGTTGCTTGGAACCATTGACGGGCCCACCAAATATTTCATCGCCGGGAAAAAATGTGTCAACGGCGACCGACTGTCCCACAAAGGCTCGACTGGCTTGTTGGGAACCACGATATTCGACGTCCAATGTCCTACCTGGAAGGGAAGGGTCGGAGAATCGAAACGGTGGCTCCGACGAGTGAGTGCCACCATACATGTAGGTTCCCGCTAGTTTGGATTGCGATAGCTCTTTCATTTGCGACAGCAAGCCTTCGACTTCGATCGCGAGTGCGTTCCTTTCGGATTGACTGAACGCCTGGATTCCTTGTTGCGTGAGTGTTTTAGCTTGAGTGAGAATCTGATCCGCATTGAGCAACTGGGAGACGCTAAAATTTAGTTTGGTTTGAGCATCCTGGACCGTGAAACGTTCTGCCCGCAAATCCTGTAAACGGCTGGATAGCGAGCTGGCTTGCCGAAATGCCAATGGATCATCCGAGGGGCGGTGTAGCCGGATACCCGAAGAAATATTTCGTTGATGAACGGCCAACTGCGACGTGAATCGAGCACTGAAATGGAGGGCTTGAGCGTTTAAGTGGTTTGCGGTTGCGCGGAACATGGGAGTATTTCTAAAAGAATTGCGATAGGATTTATGTTGGACGAATTGTCAAGGATTTACTTTGAGTCCCAAACTGACTTGCACGAATAAGGGTTATCGCACGATGTTCATCAACTCAGCCGACATCTGATCCATGGTTTGCAAGACTCGGATGGCAGCTTCGAATTGGCGTTGATACAGATTGATGTTGATTAATTCTTCATTGGGATCAACTCCCGAGACCGCATTGATTTCGGCTTCATACTGCAGTTTGAGATCGCTAACGGTTTGTCGCATTACTTGTTGGGAACGCACCTGAAACCCGACATCTGTGGTCATGTCATCCAGGTAATCCGAGAACGAACGTTGGTTTTCTCCCAACGTTCGTGCATCCTGCAGGTCGATCATTCTCAATAAATTTGTCGTGTCTGCCAAATCGCCATTTCGCGACGTCGCCAAACTGCGTGAATTATTTTGGATTTGATCTGAGATGCGAATATCTTTGGCGCCACTTCCAGCAAAAAAGCTGTTGAGCCCTAAAGCCGATAAGATTCGCGGATTGTCGGCTTGAGCCACCAAGGGCGTACTGAAATGATCGCTGTCGTTGACTTGGCCGGCGGACAAGGTCAATTGTACTCCCTCGATGATGTTGATCGAAGTGCCAGCTTCATAGCCCCGGCCAATATTGATCTCACTCAGAACAACCCCCGCGACCGGATCACTGACGCGCAGCAATAGATTTTCGGAGCGTCCTACTTCACCGCTTCCGACAATCGTAAACTGTAATTCTCGATTGGAAGAACCGGTATAGTTACCGGAGAGGCGTGGCACGGAGGTCCCTGAAAAATCGGCAAGTCCGGGGATCGTTTCCAAATTCCCCGTGAAATCGAATCGATAACCGGGTTGTGCGATGATCGATAACTGCCCATTAACGGGATCAACCGCACCTTGAAGATTCGGCAAGCCGCTGATTCGATCACTGATATCCTGAACAGAATCAACGTCAGGATCGACTGAGATCGAATAAGTCCGTTTTTCTCCTTGAGGGTCAGTCACCGAAATAAACAACTCACCCGAGGCAACGGGAAAGTCCAAGCCAGCTCGATTCAAGGGCAAATCAGTAAAATCAATGTTGCGGGTCGTCCGCAACAGTGAGAACCCGCCATCGATGCCGACACCTTGAGCATGCTGCTGATCGACTTGTTGGATGAACTCGCGAGCGAACGAATCGAGTCGGTTTTTGAATCCGCCGATTGTTTGATTGTGGGCCTCCATCAAACCGGCCAAGCGGCCCGATTGGATCGGCACCTCTCGTTGGGTTCCTTTCAGTCGAACTCCCAGCGCGCCGTCGTTGTTTTCGTACGCTTCGAAGGCGATTGGAATTACTCCAATCGAGACAGAACTGTTGCCCAATGACAGCGCAAAACCATCTCCCAAATGCTCGAAACGATGGACGTCTATTTTTTCGGAAATCTGATTGACCAAACGGTCTCGTTGATCCATGAGATCATTGGGAACCGCGCCTTGGACACTAACTCGCTTAATCTGGTTTTGCAACTCAACCAGATCGGCAATTTCTCGATTCAAGTCATTGACCTGAATCTCTAGTTCCGCTCGAACCGTCGATTCAATTCCGTTCAGGCGTTGGTAAATAGAGTTGGTTTGGTGCGCCAACGTGCTGGCTTGTTGGATCACGGCATTGCGGGCGACGGATTCGCCGGGGTTTGCAGAAAGCCGGGCAAGTTCAGAAAAAAAGCGGCCTAAAGAACTGTCCAGCGAACCCTCACCCGGCAGAAACTGAGATTCTATTTGTCGCAAGATGGAAAGACTCTGCTCAATGCCACTGAGATCGGAAATGGTATGGGTCAGCGAACTTTCCAAGACTTGATTGCGCATCCGATTGACGCTTTTGACGTCCACGCCCGCTCCCAAGAAACTGCCTCCGAAGTTCTGTGGTGCGCGCGAGGCAAACTCGACTCGCTGACGATGAAATCCCGGTGTGTTGGCATTAGCCACGTTTTGGGCGCCCGTGTTAATGGCGAATTGAGCGGCCCGAAGGGCCGAGATACCAATGGCAAAATTCATAGGATTAACACTGCCTTTCTAACAGGTTTCCCGACTTGGTTTTCGTCAAGTTACCCTGAGCGTTATACGATTGGTTGTGCATTGCCTGGGTAGATGGATTTCCCATGATGCCGGCGAGCAATCTTTGACGGTGGTCCAGCGCATATGCCAGCACCACTTGATTGCCCAAATTAATCAAGTCCAATTCACGTAGTTGAGCCTTTATCTTGCGACGCAGGTTCAACAGTTCAGCTCCCCGTGGATTTTTTCTCAATTTTAATTGCCGGGCAAATTCCACCAAAGAAATGCTGGGTGTTGCAGCGGCCGAAAGTTCTTTCAACAACCGGCCCAGTTCCACGCGATTTTGCTGGATCGGTTGAACCTGTTGGTCAATTCGTTGCCGTAACGAATCGACTTGTTGCAGCCAATGTTGTTGATGGTCTGCTGGTCTTTGAGCATCGACGCTGGAGAGATCAGTCCGCATGTCGCGATTTTCGATCAGTCGCTGCAATTGTCGGCTGCTGGTAATCATCTGGTCTAAGAATTCCGATTCGGATCGCAGGTAGGTTGCGATTGATTCGGCAACCCGTCCCCGTTCCATCTCGGTTGACGGATTTTGAGTGAATTCGGTGTTTTTAGGGTTCTGCAAATCAAGCTCCTTGAGACAGCTATCGAGAAAGATCCAGCCACCTATCAGTAATTATCGAAGATTTTACGTATCGCTTGCCGCCAAATAGCTTTTAACGGCGTTGCCGATACCCAGACTATGACTATCGGCCAGATGCTGCCCGAGGTAGAGATCGAACATACCTCCCAAGGTGTCCGAGTTTTCGCCGGGAAAAAGTCCCCCTTCACCGTCCATGGAGATGGTGTTTCGCATTTCCTTAAGCAACATTGAGTAGAACAAGCTCTCGAATTGCGTTGCCATTTGGGAGGCTTTATCTGCCGAAATGGGCGACGCATTCGAATCCGCTGCCGCCCCTGTGGCTGAAAGATGCTGGGAAAACGAACCAGAACCGATGCCGAATGATGCTCCATCCACCGAAGCCCCGCGGTTATCGACCTGGCGCGAAGGGATCCCTTTAAGTTGCGCATAATCAGCGATCATACTGTTAATACCATTCAGCGATACCGATTCCAAATTCATCGAATTCTCCTATTGAATGACCAATTCTGCTTGCAACGATCCTTCGGCTTGCAGGGACAAGAAAACACTAATAATATCTTGAGGAGGCACCCCCAGCAGGTTCAGCATCCCCGCTAAATCACCGACCGTCGACGCGGCGGGTAGCACATTGTATTGCCCACCCTCCTGAAGCGTTTCGATTTGAGTTCGCGGCAGCACGACCGTTTCACCTTGGCCAAAGGGAGCTGGTTGAGATACGATGGGCAACTCATTGGTAGTGATAATCAAGTTGTCTTTGGCAAACATCACGCTGGTGAGTTTGACATTTTTGCCAATCACAATTGTTCCTGTTTTTTCATTGATAATAACCCTGGCCGGTGAATCGGGTTCGACTCGCAAGTTGTTAACCATCACGACAAAATCAATTGGCGACTGGGCAAAGGTGCGGGGAATCGCTACATCGACCGATCCCGAGTCATTCGCTCGTGCGTGCTTGGGAAAGAATTTGTTGATTTCGCTGGCAATGCGATAAGCGGTGGTGTAGTCTTTGTTGCGCAACAGCAAACGCAACTGATTGTTGTTAAAGGCGGGTTCACTTCCTAAAGAGACCTCCAATTGAGCCTGAACCTTGCCCACCGTGTCATGATTTTTTCGAACCGATCCGGCGGCACCGCTGACGGAAAACCCACCAATTTCTAGCGGCCCTCCAGCCAAGGCATAGACTTGGCCATCGATTCCGGTCAGCGGCGTTCGCAGTAACTGACCTCCGTACAGACTAGTGGCATCGTCCAATACGGAAACCGTGGCAATCAGGGTTTCCCCAGGTTTGTAAA
>JBGTHU010000884.1:0-7061 GCA_041745975.1 Mariniblastus sp. | reverse complement strand
CCGATGCACGGATCTGTTTGTTGATTTGAAAATGATTCTCGTCGAGTATCACAAAAAATCGTTCAATTCGGTCGGCCGACACATCACCAGCAATGCTCGCAGGGTAAATTCCGGCACGAGCGGTATCGATGGCTTCCGCATCAATATCGCTGGCAAAAATTTGAACATTGGGAACGACTTTAGCTTTCGCAGCCCCTTCGAATAACAGCATAGCGATCGTATAGGCTTCCTCACCCGTCGCACAGCCAGCCACCCAAACACGGATAGGCCAATCGTCCGTTTGTCGTGCCAGCATTGCGGGAATGACTTCCTGCTCCAGCACGCGGAAAGCTTCCGCGTCGCGGAAAAAAGCGGTGACGCTGATCAGCAGATCCTTATACAGAGCCGTGACCTCTTCCGGTTGCCGTTGAAGCAATTCAAGATACTGAGTCATGCTGTCGATGTGGGCCAGTCCCATACGTCGCTGAATGCGCCGTTGTATCATTGGCTTTCGATAGGGACGAAAGTCATACTTGGCTCGAGACTTCAATAATGTCAAGACCTGATTGAGAATGTCGGCCGATTGTTCAAGCGTGATGCTGGAATTTTGAGCATTGCTCAAATACGGTTGCTCAATGTATTTAACCAGCGCTGTCGGCATCTGATCAGGCGGCAACACGCAGTCCGTGACACCTGTTTCAATCGCATTTTTAGGCATCTGGTCATACTCGGCGGTATCAGGCGCTTGTGCCATCACCATTCCCCCGGCCAGTTTTATTTCGCGAACACCCAGTGCCCCATGACTGCCGGTACCCGACAACACGATACCAATGGCTCGCTGCCCTTGGTCTTCAGCGAGCGAACGCAGGAAGAAGTCGATTGAAGTACGCCAGCCGGGATGGGCCGATGGTTCCGTTGTCTGTAACCGCCCGTTGGCAATGGCCAAGAAATTTTTGGGTGGAATGACGTAGACGCTATTGACTTTGACCTTCATCCCCTGCTTTGCCTCGACAACCGGCATCGAAGTCAGCTTGCTCAATAGTTCGACCAATTGGCTCTCATGGGACGGATGAAGGTGAGGGACCAAGATGAAGGCCATCCCGCTATCGGCCGACATGGTGGTGAAAAAGCTCTTGAATGCATTCAAGCCGCCGGCTGAAGCGACGATTCCGACTATCGGAAAGGCAATCTTCGAGTCGCGACTGGGACCAGGATCGCAAAGATCGTCGTCCTGACCTTCGCCTGTTACGTTCGCCTTGGGGGGTGGCTGATTCATTTCGATAGATTGATTTTGTCCAGAGTGCCGCGTACTCGCTTCGTACCCGTTCGTGGGTCCCAAGGGAGGTTTAGGCTCCTGCCGACACAATAATTGCCCAACGGTTTCAGTACCCAAACCTTGTCTCGCCGGGAGCCTCGATCTCCCTACAAACTTCGCCAATTTTGTGAGGCGATAAATACCCGAGAACGGTTACCTCGTGTCCATTGTACCAGGCCCTTCATCGCTCGCAATGACTTTCATTCATTTCGTCAAGCCAATACTTCCCCGGCACGACTCAATCTTCCAGGATTGAAATGTCGAATTCCTCTATCGTCAGTTAAAGCCAACTGAATGTGCAACGAATCGCAAGCCAATTGCCCGTTACAGCCGTCCGGTCAGCAACAAAATCAACAGCACCAAGATAATGAGGCCAACCACGCCGATCCCGCCACTGGGGCCATAACCCCAATTTCGGCTATGAGACCACGTTGGCAAGGTTCCCAAGCCACCCAAGAGAAAGAGTATCAGCAGTACAATTAAGATCGTTTGAAGCATTGTAATTCCTTTGTTTATGATCGACTGGTTAATGTTTTACTGTAACCGTTCACGCGCAGACCGGGAGGTCGAGGCTCCTGCCGAGACTTTTCCTCGTACTTGCAGACATTTGAGTGCTGGTTGTTCCGGTAGGAGCCTTGATCTCCCTCCCCTACAGTTTTCCAACTCTCCTAACTCTCCTGGTACCGCATCCTGCAGTATTTCTGTCCATAACAATTCGGCTTCGCATTGAACAAAGCTTACGCCCTGCCTCTGGAGCATTGACGCATCGAAAGTTATTAATTGAGGCCACCAGTGACGGCCATGCAACCACTACTTACGTTCAACGCATCAAGATCCAACTTTTTAAGATAGAGGCATTTTGGGTTATCCAAATATTTTGGCAAGTTTCGATTCTAGCCCTTCCAAGCCGTATTTTAGAGCAAGTTGCATCCGTATGTCATCAAGCAATCCACCAATCATCTCTGGTGGAATCCGCCAGTTAAAAAAGGAATACCAGTCCCCAACTCGATCGACGGGGAGAATTTGTCAGCAGATATCCCGTCGCGGATGTTTAACGAGGCGCTGTGGCCGAACTTATGCCAATTGTATCGTGACTTGGGAATCGATACGGCACCGGTCGATCGGTCTCAAACTTTTGGCGAATTGGCAAATCATCCCATTTTTCCAGTCGGTGATTCTTACTTTGCTGGAATGACCAGCGGTCGTTTTTGGCAAGCCGAATGCCGTCAAATCCGCCAAGATATTCAACGCATGAAGAAGTCCGCGGACGATGATTTGGCGAACTGCCAGCGCGACGATATCGACTTTCAAACTTACCTCGATTCCCGCGGATATTCAGCTCCCTTCCGGGAATTTTTTCTGTTCCCCTCGTTGTCATCCACCGTTTGCACCTGTTCTTATGAAAGCCTTTCTCACTATCCTGCTGCCCTGATCTTGAAAGCCATGATCTCTTTGACGTCTGGAGATCGCTTGCTAAGAGCACGAAACGGATCAAACGAGATTGTGCAGCGATTGACGGCATCGCTGGCCGACATCCGCTGCAACACGGCGGTGGAGTCTGTACAGAAGGATGACCATCAAGTCCATTTGAGCTTGAATGCAGGGGAAAGAATTACAGTCGATCATTTGGTGATGGCGACATTTGCCTGGAATCGTGAAAAGTCGGTGCATAGAATATGATAGATTAGAATTATATTCACAACGATTGCCATAAAAGTAGGATCGGGAGGAGGTTTCACCACATGAACCACTGGAAGACTAAACTATTGACATGGGTAATAACACTCGATTTTAATCGAGTGAAGATCCGAAATGTCGGAATTTGTTTGGCGATAATATTCAGTCTGCTGCTGGGGTTTGAGCATGATCGTTCACTGCAGGCGCAAATCGAATTTCCGCGGGTATTCGAAGGTATGATGAACGACACCGTCCGTTTATCAGCGGAAGAGCGAGAAGCGTTGAGAAAGGTCGACGTACCTCTTGCCAAGGAAAAAGAATATGGGAATTCTGTGTTTTCTGGTTTCAAGAACCAGCTTGCAACTCAAGGAATCTCAATCAGTGACAAAGGGAAAGACGCGAAATACTTAATGGCACTGGCTAATCGCGTCAAACCACTCCTTCAAAATGCGGGACGCTATTCCAAGCTGCGCATCTACGTGGTTGATTCCCCTGATGTCGACGCGCGAAGCGTTCCCGGTGGCATTTTGATTTTTTACCGAGGCTTGTTGGAGTCGGCGGAAAGTGAGGCGGCTTTGATTGGGATTGTTGGCCATGAACTATCCCATTTAGATCGAAGGCATCAATTGAAACCGCTGCAACAACAAGCGCTGGCCCAACAACAATTTCAACGGATGGCAGCACAGGGACAATTTAACCCTCAATCTTTTTTCGATTTCGGAAAACTGTCGATGAACAGCTTTCATCCCTTCCACCCCGACGAGGAAGCGGAAGCGGATCTCGATGCGGTAGGTTGGATGTATCAACTGGGCTATCAGCCTACTGAATTGGGGAAACTGTTTCAGCGACTGGCCCCGGGAAACCGTCCCGGGGCGGATTTCATGCCCAGCTTTTTAAGGATGCATCCGCCATTCCCTGAAAGGTCGGCCAAGGTGACCGAAGAAACCGCCCGCTTGCAGCAGATCGAACCAAAGCTAGACTTAATAATCGGCCGCGATGAACTTCAACGTCGGTCTCCCGCGAAACCACTAAAAGATCGTTGATCTAATTCGAAACCACGGGTACAAGGAGCTAAACATGATCGCTTACAATGTCTTTGTTATTTCACGGAAGCCCTTTTACACTTCTTTTTTACATCGAGTCCTACTTTGCTTCTTATGGCCGGTGCTTAATCCGATTTCCGATTTTTCCAACCTTCGATTAGTCTTCTTTGAAAAGCGGATTGGTATGGCCGATGAGCAGATATCCTTACGCTCATCCGAACCATTGCGACTCAGTCAAAGCAATAGTCGGTTCGATGGCCTGTTGCCAACCGGGCCTGACGACAAACAAGTCTTCCCTGAGCCCGATGAATCGATTGTGGACCGAAGGGAAGATATCGCCCGCGGTCGCTTGGAAATGATATTGTACGAGTCAAAAACTGTTGGAACAACCCGAAAACTCAACGTTTACACGCCTCCCAACTATTCGCCAGACGAAAAATATCCAGTTCTGTATTTGCTGCACGGTATTGGTGGTGATGAAACAGAATGGCAGCGATTTGCTAAGATTGATACCTTGTTTGATAATCTGATAGCAGATCAAAAAGCAGTGCCGATGCTTGTTGTTATGCCTAATGGCCGAGCCCAAAAGAATGATCGAGCCGAGGGCAATGTTTTTGCTTCCGCTCCTGCATTTGCGGTTTTCGAGCGAGACTTGTTGGACGACGTGATCCCAGTCATCGAATCTCGTTATTCAGTTCGAGAAGAACGCGAGCACCGAGCACTTGCTGGCTTGTCCATGGGAGGTGGTCAATCGCTAAACTTTGGACTCGCCAATTTGGACACATTTTCCTGGGTGGGTGGCTTTTCGTCAGCGCCCAATACAAAACCAACCGCCGAATTGATCCCTGACCCAGCCCAAGTCAAGTCACAAATCAAGCTGCTTTTTTTATCATGTGGCACAAAAGACAATTTGCTCCGCATCAGCCAACGAGTACAAAGGTACCTGAAAGAACAAGATATCCCGCATGTTTGGAACGTGGACAATCATGGACACGATGGCACTCATTGGCGAAACAACCTTTATAACTTCGCCCAATTGGTTTTTCAGGCAACTCCTATGAATAAAAAAGTAGTAACCCCTCTACAGCGTGACGACAAAAACTTGGAAAATTAATTCGGCTCTAAAAGAACTTTTCCCATTTCAAATAGGTTCCAGAAAACATCCCCAAGATGCCATAATATAATTGAGTTGATCAAAACCAAGATAACCAACCAGATCGTTTGAGACGTCCATATTAGAAAATCAACTGAGGAATTGTGATGGCTAATGTATTAGAGGCTACGAAAATTGACACTCAGTCTCCCTTCAAAACTCGTTACGACAACTACATTGGGGGGCGATTTCAGCCGCCGGTCAACGGCCGCTATTTCGAAAACATCACCCCGATCACTGGCCAAGTCGTTTGCGAAGTCGCTCAATCCGATGCGGCTGATGTCGAACGGGCGATCGATGCGGCTGATGCTGCCAAAGTCGCTTGGGGAAGAACTTCCATTACCGAGCGATCTAATATCTTGCTGAAAATTGCCGACCGTATGCAAGAGAATCTAGAGCGGTTGGCCAAAGCCGAAACGTGGGACAACGGTAAACCGATCCGCGAATCGGTCGCCGCCGACATTCCGCTGGCGATCGATCATTTCCGCTACTTTGCCGGGGTGCTGCGTGGGCAGGAAGGGAGTATGTCGGAAATCGACAACGATACAATCGCTTACCATTTTCATGAACCGCTGGGGGTTGTCGGCCAGATCATTCCTTGGAATTTCTCAATCTTGATGGCAGCCTGGAAATTGGCCCCCGCCCTTGCGGCAGGGAACTGCGTTGTACTCAAACCGGCCGAGCAGACCCCTGCGGCGATCATGGTAATGGCCGAGTTGATCGGTGACTTGCTGCCGGACGGGGTATTGAACATCGTTAACGGCTACGGCCCGGACGTCGGTGCGCCGCTGGCTCGATCTCCTCGGATCGCCAAAATCGCGTTCACCGGTTCGACTCAAACGGGAAGGATGATCATGCAATACGCCACTGAGAATCTGATTCCTGTCACGCTGGAATTAGGTGGGAAGTCCCCCAACATTTTTTTCTCCGATGTGATGCGGGAGGATGATGCCTTTTTGGACAAGGCGATCGAAGGGTTTGTGTTGTTTGCCTTCAATCAAGGGGAAGTCTGCACCTGCCCCAGTCGAGCTTTGATTCAAGAAGATATTTACGAGGCATTTATTCAGCGGGCGATTCAGCGAGTCAAAGCGATTCGCCAAGGTGATCCACGTGATCCGTCAACGATGGTTGGAGCCCAAGCCAGTGCCGAACAACAGGAAAAAATTCTCAGCTATTTTCAAATTGGGGTCGAAGAGGGGGCCCAAGTGTTGACCGGAGGGCAGGCGGCTTGTCTGGGAGATGCTTTGAGTGGGGGATTTTACATCGAGCCGACGGTGGTGAAGGGGCATAACAAGATGCGAGTTTTCCAGGAAGAGATTTTTGGGCCGGTCGTATCGGTCACCACCTTCCGCACCCCAGAGGAAGCACTGAGCATCGCCAACGATTCGATGTATGGATTGGGGGCCGGTGTTTGGTCTCGCGATATCAATACCTGTTATCGCTTCGGCCGAGCCATTGAAGCGGGTCGAGTCTGGGTCAACAACTACCATGCCTATCCAGCCCATGCCGCTTTTGGGGGTTACAAGCAATCGGGGATCGGTCGTGAAAATCACCGCATGATGTTAAACCATTACCAGCAAACAAAAAACATGCTGGTCAGCTACGACCCAAACAAATTAGGCTTTTTTTAGGAGCGGTAAAAAATCGGCAGCTGCTTGTTTGGCCTTGACTGGATGAAGGATGCCCCCGTCTTTCCATCACATTAAGTCCTGTTTTTTAGTCTGCGCAAAGGGACAAAAGGTATCCCTTTACGCAGATCTAAAACGCCTTCGCCTACGACGACGGGTTAAACAATTACTTGACTGGCGAGCACCGGGAGGCCTCGTTCCCAGGCAGAGCCCTCAGCGTTATACACAAATTGACATAGATTGGGATATAGGCAGAGGCTATAAAA
>JBGTHU010000883.1:0-2795 GCA_041745975.1 Mariniblastus sp. | reverse complement strand
CAGCCGCCGGGTATCCAATTGTCAACTTCATGGCAAACCGATCAAGTTGCGCCTCCGGCAATTCAAAGGTGCCGGAATGATCAATGGGGTTTTGGGTGGCGATCACAAAAAAAGTCGGGGGGAGTTCGAACGATACACCGTCAACGGAAACTTGCCGTTCTCCCATCGCCTCAAACAACGCACTTTGGGTACGCGGGGTGGCTCGGTTGATTTCGTCCGCCAGCAGTACATCGGAAAACACCGGCCCGGAGCGGAATTCGAATTCTTGAGTCTTGCGATTGAAAATGTTGAAGCCGGTAATGTCACTGGGCAAAAGGTCGGGTGTCCCTTGAATCCGACCGAACTTGCCTCCGACGGCATCGGCCAGGGCCTTCCCCAAAGTCGTTTTCCCCAATCCCGGCAAGTCATCAAATAAAATGTGACCGCCGGCCAGCAACCCAGCCATTACGAATTCGATCACCTCGGCCTTACCAATCAACGTTTGATTCAAGACTTGTCTCAGCTGCTCAATTCCCTCAATAATCGATTGAGTCGAAAAGGCTGCCTGACTTACAGTCGACGGATCGCTTGAGGGAGCAGATGATGCCGTGGGAGAGCTGGGTTGATTCATGTTATCGAAGGGTTTGGATGGGTCGATTTGGTCGGTTGGACTTTGTTGCGTTACGGTAACTTAGTTGTTTATTAATGACTGAATCATAACCTATTTTTTGCCCGCCGCAGTTTCGTCAGCTTTTGAAAACGAAATTGCGAAACCACATTCTGGCAATCGACTTGGGCTTGTTGGATTTCTGCTGCCGAAAGTGGAGGTGATGCGGGATGATAGAGTTGTTGATTTAGAATTGATATATATCGTCGCAAATGCGGGTTGTCGGCATCGGCGATGCCAGTCAGGTGGGCCAGGTGATGACCGAAACCAGCCCGCGTCATCGAGCGGGGACGAGCCAATCCCGCCAGTTGGCCGCGGCGCTCAATCAAGTTAGCGGAGATCAACACGATACGCTGAGGAAACAGCAGGCTTTCCAATCGCCACCGCAGCGTATGCCAGCCACTGAGCAGCCAGCGATAATGATAAGCCAGGCCGGCTAACAACGCAGCTATCAAAATCGCCAGCAATGGATTCTGCTTGATCCAAGCGACCGTTTGATAGAATAATAGTGTGGCCTGTTGGATCAGCGTCAAATGGTAACGCGGTGCCGGAAAACCAGGAGTCGGCTCGACTGGAATCCAGCTGACTCCATCCAAGCTGACCTCTACCCAGACATGCAAATCCTCACCTATTACCGCTGTGTGCCCGGTCTGGGGATCAAAGCGATCCGGATTGGCCAAAAACCCCTGAACAATTCGACTGGGGATACCTTGGCAGCGAAACATCAAAGCCGCCGCAGTGGCAAACATGTAATCGGTTCCCGAGCCGTTTTCAATCAGAAACTGCGCCGCGTCCTCCATCCCCTCGGGCAGCAAGACATCGGGGTCATGTCGAAACTCGCGGCGCAATTGTTCGACAACGCGTTGCACCTTGTCCCACTGGCTACTGCAATTGGCCGTCCAGGAATGGGCCAGTTGGATCACGGACTCAGAAGTCGCCGCATGTTCGAGAAAAATTTCCAGTTCGCTGAGGCGCGATGTTAATTGTTGTTTGGCCAAAGCCGGATTGGTTTGCAGCCGAAACAGATTGATCCGGGGGTGAACCTGCTGAATGACCGTGTCTGGAGGAAGGTAACTGTCTTGATTGTTAAGTTGAGCGATTCCATCGGTGCCGATGATAAAAAAGTCGGGCCGGTCGACTTTGTCAATGTAAAAATGTTCCAACATCGGAGGACTGGGGAAGCGGAGTGTTTGCAAGTTGATTATTTTGATAGCACTGTAATCCCAGCCACCAAAAATAAGAGAATCCGATGATCGGGAAACTCGCATCCATGGTCGGTCGAACCCTGGTTCCAAGACGGCAAATCGATAGACTTGATCATTGGGCACATTCGGATGCCATACTTTTTCATCGGCAGGCGAGGGATCTTGGTGGAACCAAATTCCGTCTTCCAAGCGATTGTAAGTCTCCGTGGCCAGCAATTGCGGTCGCGGCCCTTTCAGATAAAACAGCACCTCCGAGAGTATTTGATCTTGGAAACCGCCCGCCGACACACGCGGTTTTCGAGCGACCGAAAATTCAGAACCGGCTCGTTGATTGCGACTGACGCGATTTTCACTGGTGCGCATTTCCCCCTCTAACGCAATCGCTCGACTTTTTCGAATCCGTTGCGGATGACCATAGAAATCCGAATTGATATCGAAAAACGTCGGCTGGTTAGACTCTAAGTAGACATCGGAATCGACCGGCCCAAATGTATGAGCCTGTTCGGTCGCTCCGCGAATTCCATCTCCCTGCCCGACACCGTCTCGAGCGAATTCATCGGAAAGCCCTTCTCCACCGGAAAACCAAGAGATCCCCGGCAATTGCCAATTCGCCGTTGACGCGACAAGGGCGATCACGCCTGCCAATAACCCCACGACCATCAGACTGATAGTAAACACGATCGCTCGCACAGGCAATTGGCTGGTGTTTTGGTCAGCAAATTTTTGTTCCAATCGTTGCCAGTAATTTGACATCGACCACCACAACACCAGCAAACCAAAACCGACTGCCAGCAGTGTGAATAGCCAGTTCGCCTGACGGCCACCTTCGGCCATCGAAATTACCACGAACACGGCCGCCCCCCCAAAGATCGCCGTCAAATTTTGAAACCGTTGAAATCGGGACAGCACACTCAAACCGGCCGTCAGATTGGCAAACGCGATCA
>JBGTHU010000882.1:0-5734 GCA_041745975.1 Mariniblastus sp. | reverse complement strand
AATTTTACAGTTGGTTCTAACTCAGCTCAACGAAGTCCTTGCCACCTCGCGTCGCCCGCAGCTGGGAACGATTCGTCCCGATCAGCGTCTGCAACAAGATTTGGGCCTCGATTCGCTGGAGCTGGCGGAATTGTCGGTACGGATCGAAGCGGAAACCGGGGTGGATGTCTTTCGCGATGGAGTGGTGCGGACGGTGGGTGAGGTGCTGGGGAAGTTGCGCGGTTCTTAGGAATTGTCCCGAAGTAACAACCCTATTTGAGGAATCGGGCCTTAAGCGTAGGATACGCGAAAAATTTAAGCCCGCCGCCAAATTACGTGTCCCTTCCACTCGATTGATTCCAAGCAGTGAGACGGCACTTTACTTTTTGGGTTCGGTCAATTTGTGTCGATCAACCGCCGCGACGGTATCTTGAAGCTGGAACGACCCAGATTCGGTGAACGCGGGTGCAAACGTTCGCTCCAATCGCTGTCGCGATTCGGCCATCATCTGCCGCACCAGCAACCACATGCATACCGAAATTGTTAGCAAAGCTAACGAAGCGAACCCCGCCAGCCAGCTCCATTGATTGACCAGTTCATTCGCCGGTGCGACGACTTGCATGTAATCTTCAATGGCCAATACGATTAAACCAGACTGGCGAACGGCCGCTTGATTGGGAGGGCCGACATTTTTGATCAACACATCGGCACTCCCAAAAATTCCTGTACGATTGTAGGAGAGTCCCGCTGCGGTTTTTCCGGTTGGATCAAAAAAGCGATCGTTTTGTTGAAGCTCCTTCATATCGACCCGCAAGTCGACAAACTCATCGGGTAGTTTTCCCTCAGTCGTCAACAGTTTCTGAAACAGCGGGTGTTCAAGGATTACACCACGATTGCTTCCCGGTCGATCATCAATCAGCATTGCATAAAGGCTATCTTGATTGGCGAATTCAATGAAGTTACCCAAATCGACCGTGACGGCCGCGATTCCAATAATCTCTTCTTGCACAATCAAGGGAATCGAAAAGGCCAACTTCCATGAATTGGACTGTTCCGAACGAAATGCTGCCGACAAGTGGGGCTTGTCAATAATTTGGCGTTTAAAAATCTGCGGGTCAACAGACTGAAATGCCTTTGGCAAGTCGGAGAAAGGTTTTTCCTGATCGGCGCTGTTGATGTCCGTGCGAAGCGAGGGAACCTCCGTCCGTTCTAAATCGTCTTCGGACCCAGTGAAGTAGCTGCGATAAGCGTAATTTTTTCCCAAGGTTTGATTCGGTTCTCGAAACGCGGACGCAATCTGATTCCCCATACGATCGCAAACAAACCAACTGGCCGAAGCGGGATGATCTCCGTTGATATTCCACAAACGCTCTTCGAGAAACGGTTGTAGTTTTTTACGCAGTGGGTTGTCTCGTAGTTGTGTTCGAACGTCGTTGATCAGACGGGCTCGCTGATCCAAATCGCTCTCCCCCCAGCTATTATCATCGGGATCGGCGAGTTGTACTGACAAGCGCTGGAATTCCGGGTCTTTGATCACATCCGCAGCCACGTTCAGGAATTGGGGGTCATTCACCAATTGCCGCACCGAACGAAAATATTCATTGATTTGCTCGGAGGCACTGCGAGCCGCCAATTGGGCTGCAAATTGATTGCTTTGAATCGCTTTGTTAGTGATCTGGGCTTTTGTTTGATTGACGGATCGTCGAAACGCCTCCCAACCGAACAAAGACATCATCACGATCAAAAGTAACGGTGCTACAAGTCCCAACACCATTAATGGCCGCCGCGCAAGTACAATTTCGCGCTGCCTGAGACTCACCATTAGGTTCGCCATGCTCTCGAATCGTTTATGGGGTTTGGCCGCGATACAGCGGTCGAGGATCTCCGCCAACGCCCGATCGACCCCTCGAACCCGGCGGTGTTCGGTCGGCGTATCCGCTCTCATTAAGGTCATTCGGTACTGATTCAGGCGCCCTTCGATACTGTCGGCCTGATCAATATCTCGTACCAATTGCGGATCGTAATAGGGGGGCTTGCCGGTCAGCATGCAGAAAAACAAGGCTCCCAAGGAATAGATATCCCACCTTGCGTCAGGAACCGAGTTTAAATCGGCTTGCTCGGGCGCCATAAAGAACAGCGTGCCAAGTGAAGGGACTTCACTGGTACTCAAACGCGATTGACCAAAATCCGTAATTCGCGGCTTTCCCTCTTGGTCCAGCATCACATTGCCCGGTTTCAGGTCGCAATGTAAAATCCCTTTGTTGTGCAAATGCAGCATTCCCCGGGCCAGTTCTTGAAACAACATCATCGCTTCGGCCACCGGGATACCCTGGTTTTGCATCAGGCGTTCCTCCAGGCTGCCATTTTCAATGTAGTCCATCACATAAAAGGGAGGCTCGGCATCCCAGCCCACATTCAGAAGTTGCACGACGTAGCGGTCGGCTCCTAATAGTGCCAGTTTTTCGACTTCGCTGGCCAATAAAGAAACATCGGCTGAAGATTTTTTTGTGTAAAACTTGATGGCGACCTGCCGACCCGTTTTTAGATCATCCGCCAACCAAACTTCACCAAAAGCGCCGCGTCCCAAGTGCCTGATAATTTTGTATCCGGCTGGCTCGGCAGGAGGTCGAGATGGTTCGACACTTAGATTCCTGGCCTCAAAAATTTCATCCGGCGATTGGTGCTCAGTGCGGTTTTGAAACATTGTTGGAATGAGTCAGCGACTGGCCAACTTTTTTTTGTCACATTTTAACAGCTAATTGGAATCATAGCATCTCTTAAAGCGATCGGCTATGCGGCCCTATCAACCGCAGCAGATGTATAGTCGACGTTTTTCTTGGCCACTTTGCCTTTGACAACCGGGGGAGCCGCATCGAGTTCTTGCTCAAGGCGACTGTAGTGAACTGCATCGGGATCGGATTGGTGTCGACCGTGATTGATATCCCACAAACGAGCTTGCTTTTGAAACGAATAAAAAGCAGCAATCCATGCCGTTTGAATGCCTGCTTTCCCATCCAAAATCGATCCTTGTAGAATATACTCGCGGAAGAATCGCCACATCGGTCGAATTAACAATTTGAAGTAGGATGTGTCCACTCCCTCGTCACGCCATTGTTGTGCTTGCAAGGTTGTATAGCGACGGATCTTGTCGAAAACTTGATCGTAATCCCAACACGAATAGTGATCCATTTTGGTATTTAACGATGCGACTCTACCGGTCGAAATTTTGATTTCGCCATGATCACTGGGCCCGGAATACCGACCCCGATCCCGCTGGAACAGCCTCAAGACGCGATCAGTACGCGCATCACCAAAATGGAGCGGATGTCCCATAAAGTGGTTGTTGCGACCGATCCAATACCCGTCGGCACTCGCTCCGCGACTGAGCTCGAGTTCAATTTCTCGACATAATTCCAACGGAATACGTTCATCCGCGTCAACAATGAGTACCCAATCGTGACTGGCCTGGGGAATCGCCCAGTTTTTGAAGTCTCCCGAGGTGACGTATTGCCGCTGGATGATTCGAACTTTATCGAATTCTTTCACAATATCTAGCGTATCGTCGGTTGACCCTGAGTCGGCAATCAAAATCTCATCAGCCAGTGTATAGAAACTCTCAATACAGGCCCGAATATTGCGCTGCTCGTTTTTACAAGGGACGATAACGGTTAAGGGTTGCTTCACGATTTTACCTGCTGGGACAAACGATTTAGGTAATCGTCGGTTTGGCGTTGAGAGATTGGCTTTGTGAGATCACGACGTCAACAACCATGAAGTTAATTCGTTTTTCGAATTGCGTCAAGACAAATCTTGAAATACTCGGTCACTTGGGGGCAGGAAATTTCGGCCTGCCGCTCGCTCACGGATTGGATCGAATCGCTTCTTCTAAAACACTCTCCTCAACATAAATGGGCAAAGGCGGGTCGCAACTGACGGCGACGGCAATCGAATCCGAGGGTCGAGCATCAACGGAGACGAGTTCTCCGTTGACGCGAATGCGGATGGTCGCAAAATAAGTCGCGTCCTTGAGTTCAGCGATCATTATGCTATCGGGAACCCCACCCAGTTGTTCGATCACTTTCACGATCAAATCATGGGTCAGCGGGCGTGGGCTTCGTTCATGTTTGACGCGGCGATCGATACTGGTCGCCTCGCAAATCCCGATCAATATCGGAAACTGTCGATTTCCCCCTACTTCTCTCAGAAAAACAATTTGATTTTCATTTATTTCGCTGATGATGATCCTGGCGAGTTGCATTTCGACGGGCATTTTGGCCAACCCTTTCGCTTCTTCCGCTTGATGTTGCATACTTTCAATAACGATATCATGTTATAACATCTGGTGGAAATCGAAAAGGTTACCATCAAATGAAATCAAAAACTGACCAAAACAGAAAGATCAGAAATTCATGGTACGCGTTGGAATTGCCGGTATCGGCTTTATGGGGTGGATTCATTGGCTGGCCTACCAAAAACTGAAGGATGTCAAAGTGGTTGCGATTGCCACCCCCGAACCCGAACGGCAGCAAGGGGACTGGACGGCTATCAAGGGAAATTTTGGCCCCCCGGGCCAGCAAGTCGACCTGTCGGAACTTCGGGTTTATGACGACTTAGACCAAATGCTAGCCGATGATCAGGTAGACATGGTCGATCTTTGCCTACCTCCAGCCTTGCATGTCAATGGAATCGTGGCAGCGGCGGCGGCCAACAAACATATATTCTGCGAAAAGCCACTGGCTCTGAGGTTGGATGAGTGCGATCGGGCGATCGCCGCCAGCCAAAGTGCCCAACGAATTTTAATGGTCGGGCACGTCTTACCGTTCTTCTCTGAATTTCAATTTCTGCGAAATTTGATTGAAACACAAACTTACGGACGGTTGATCGGGGGGCATTTCCAACGCGTGATCTCCGATCCCGCCTGGCTGAAGAATTTCTATGACCCCGCCCTTGTCGGCGGCCCCTTGTTCGATCTCCATGTGCATGACGCGCATTTCATTCGTCTGCTCTTCGGTATGCCCCATGCGGTGGATTCGGTCGGGCGACAGCGTGGTGAAGTGGTCGAGTATTGCCAGTCCCTTTACCATTTTGATGATCCGGACCTGGTGGTTTCCAGTACCATGGGAGTTATCAACCAGCAAGGCCGACCATTCATGCATGGTTTCGAAGTCCACTTCGAAACCGCCACTGTACATTTCCAATTTGCCGCGCTGGCCGATCCTCATCCAGCCGAGATCAACCCGGTTAAGGTCTTCACTCAAGACGGAAAAGTTCATTTCCCGGATCTGGGTGACAGTGACCCATTGTTCGCTTTTGAAAAAGAGATTGCCGAAGTCGTTGCGTCAATCCAAAGAGGCCTTCCCTCACCCGTTCTCGATGGAAAGTTGGCTCGGGATGCCGTTCAAATTTGTGAAATGCAAGCAGCCAAAGTGCGATCAAAAAATGTATCCGTTCAGGGGTAGAAAGAGAGGTTGAGGCTGCATCCAAAACAATTAACTGAACGTTTTTAACCGATTCGCAATGAATTACCTCGGATGCAGCCTGGATCTCTCGACAAATTTCGCTGATTTTGTGGGGCGATAAATACCCGGGAACGGTTACCAAAATTAAAAATATCGTAACATTTCAGCCGTCTGAAGCGAGAAGTCGTTTAACTGGAAGCCAAAGCGAATTTTGCAAAGGAAAAAGCTCTGAAGTTTGTGAACTTTTTCCGCAAAATTCGCGGCGGCGATCGATCTACTTCATTCGGCTGAAGTGT
>JBGTHU010000881.1:0-6206 GCA_041745975.1 Mariniblastus sp. | reverse complement strand
CAGTTTATCCAGATAGCGAACCTTCCGAGTCAGCGGATTTTCGATTTCTTCAATCCGGTAGCCGCAAATGGTGCCGGTGATTAAGTGAGCATTGGGGTTTAACTTGGCCCGCTTAAAAAACTGCTCGAACGTCACTTCATCATCGATCATTTTCTGCAATTTTGCTTGAGTAAACCCGGTCAACCAGTGGATGACTTGGTGCAATTCATCCTTGGTTCGCCCCTTCTTTTCGACCTTGGTCACGTAATGAGGGTAGACGGCACCAAAAGTCATGGTTGCCATGCGTTGATCATGATCATTCGATTGGGGCATGTTAATAGCTTATCGAGATATTTTTGGTTTGTGTAAAGAAGCGGATTGCTTCGTCTCCTCCTTCGCGTCCGACGCCACTTTGTTTGACGCCGCCGAAGGGGGTACGCAAATCGCGAACCAGCCAATCGTTGACCCAGACGACTCCGACATCGATATTTTCCGCCACTCGTAGAGCTCGTGAAATATCGGATGTCCAAATCGATGCCGACAATCCGTACTGCGAATCGTTAGCCAATTGCAACGCATGGGCTTCATCAACAAAGGGTTGCACGGTAACCACCGGTCCAAATATCTCTTGTTGGTTGGTAGAGCAATCGTTGGGCAGATCGGTAATGACGGTGGGCTGAATGAAAAATCCGTTTTGGCAGCGCCCCGATGGTTGCAGCGGAACTCCGCCGCAGCGGATTCGCCCCCCTTCAGCTTGAGCGGTAGCAATGGCGGCCAGTATTTTTCGAAAGTGGGGCTCGGATACAATCGCTCCTAAACGGGTGTCGGGCTCTCGCGGGTCGCCCACCTTTAACGTTTGAGTGCGAGCCACTAATGCCTCGACAAATTTTTCGTAAAGGGGTTGCTGGACCAAGATGCGAGAGTTGCACAGACAGATCTGGCCTTGATTGGAAAACGAAGAAAGCATCGTTTTATCCAACTTATTATCAAAGTCACAATCGTCAAAGACAACGGCCGGATTTTTACCTCCCATTTCCAAAGACAGTTTCTTAAATTGGGGAGCGACAATGCTGGCCACGTGACGACCGGTGACGGTGCCACCGGTGAAGGAGATCGCTTTAATCTCGGGCTGATGAATAAGGGCGTTACCTGTTCGGGCTCCACTACCATGCACTACATTCAACACGCCGTTGGGCAACCCCGCTTGTTGACAAAGCTGCGAAAATCGAAACGCGGTCATGGGCGTGATTTCAGAGGGTTTGCCGATCACGCAGTTACCCGCCGCCAGTGCGGGGGCGATTTTCCAAGTGAACAAATACAGCGGCAAGTTCCAAGGCGAAATGATTCCCACAACGCCCAGCGGTTGCCGCAAAGTGTAGTTCAAGACCCCCTTACTGGCATGCGACTGACTGCCGTAGGCCACCATGGTGGCTGCGAAATGTCGTAAGTTGGTCGAGCAGCGAGGGATGTCCACATTTCTCGCCAAGGTCAGCGGTTTTCCGTTGTCACGTGACTCAATCTCAGCCAGCTCCTCTGAGTTCTGATCGATCAAGTCCGCGATACGCAGCAAGATTTCCGATCGTTGTTCCGCCGATCGGCTGGCCCAATCGGGATGGGCCTGGTGGGCGGCGTTGAAAGCGGCTTCGATATCCGCTTCGTCGGAATCGGGGACTTGGGAGTACGTTTCCCCGACCGCGGGATCGACATTGGGCAGCCATTCCCCTGACAGCGGCGACGTCAGTTCCCCGTTGATGTAATTTTTAATTTCAATTAAAGACATTTTGTGCGTCCCCCGTCGACGGGCAGATTGACACCATTGATGTAGGCTGCTGCGGGGCTGGCTAAAAACGCCACTGCGGCGGCGATTTCATGGGGTAGGCCAATCCGCCCGGCAGGCGTTTCGGCTTCCATTTCGCGAACAATGGTCTCGCTGTCGCAGTTTTGCTGTTCCGCCTTCTTGGCAATGATCGCTTCCAAGCGACCCGTGTGGGTCATCCCCGGCAACACATTGTTGACCGTGATGCCAAACCTACCCAGTTCGTTGGCCAGCGTCTTGGCCCAACTGGCGACGGCACCGCGGACGGTGTTGGAAACCCCCAGTCCATCCAGCGGTTGTTTGACTGAAGTCGAAATTACGTTAATAATTCGCCCAAAACCTTTTTCTTGCATTCCCGGTACGACAGCGGTGGTTAAAATATGATTGGCGATTAAATGGGCCTGAAAGGCAGCCAAAAATTGATCCGTTGAGGCGTCCATTGCGGATCCGGGTGCCGGGCCGCCGGTATTGTTGACCAATATGTCGGCAGTATGGCCGTCGGAGATAAATTGGTCGATCGCCGCTTGGACTTGATCGGTCCGTTGGAAATCGGCGATTAAGAACCGATGCTGTTGTGATGTTTGAGCGGGAAGTTGCTCAAGTGTGGCCTGCAGCCGCGCCTCATTGCGGGCTATCAAGACTAAATTTGCGCCAAGCTGGGCCAACTCCACCGCGACCGAGCGACCGATTCCCTGACTGCTCCCACAGACAATAGCAGTACGATTTTTTAGCGAAAGATCCATGGCGACAGAAACGTTAAGGTGTGTGATTGATCGAGGAATGTTTCGCTTTAAAGACTAATCGATAGAAATGCAATTATCAACCAGCCAATTAGGTCGTTACCGCTATGAGTTTGCCTTCGAGTTGGCTTTTCTGTTGGCCTGTTCGATAGCCGTCTTGAACTGGAACCAACAGATGGTGTTGGCGTTGATGGTCGCTTGCATTCGATTGGCGCTACCCCATTGGGTGACTGCTTTTTCGGTGTGGAAGCTTGACCCAGACCGTTGGCATGGGATCGCCGTGGCCAGTTTGTTTATCAGTTGGGGATTCACCCGGGCAGCACTCTTGGGGGCTGTCATATTTGTTTTCTTTGTAATATTGCTCTCCTTGGGGGGAGGCGCGGCCCGCCAGCCTTGGGCTTTAACCGGACTTGGCACTGGTTTTGTTTGCTTGTTTGGCTATTTGATACTGATCTTCCCATTCAGCTTAATCGCGTTTCTGATTGCTTGGAGGACAGGAACACGACTTGATTTTGCTATCGAATTGACTCGAATACGTCGATCAGATGGTTCTGAAGAAAACGCAACAGGAGTGGATGTGGCAAAAAGTATTCATCGGGTCAGTTCGGCGTCGCTGGTTTCGCTTTCCATCTCGGCAAGTTTGTTGTGGATTTCGTTGAGTGCCTGGTTTCGGTTGCCTTCGCCGGTTGTTGCATTGGGGTTTTTTACTTGTTGTTTTGTGATACCGCTGTTTTGGAAGGTTCAGTTTATGGTCGTGGTGAGCCCGGCGCCAATGGACAGCTGAAATTTGCAGAATCATAATCGTCGATCTGCCGTTGGTTCCTTCCTTCCAAACCGTGAGCGGATGCTTAAATTTTAACCGTTGTCGGGTAAAAATGGAAAGTTGATGGTTTTGCCAAACGCATTAAGATTCGCGACTTAGAATTCGAATTGCATGCGGAACACATAGAAGTCGGCTTGGCTTTGCCCCAAATCGGCATCTTTCAGGTGAGGCTTGACATAGTTGAACATCACTTTTGTGTAGGGGTTCCAATACCAATTGACACCATACGTCATTTCGTGGATCGATCCACCTCGAACATCCATGCTGTTGAGGTCAATGTAGGAGTATCGAACAGCCAGCTCGATGGCACCCAATCCTAAGCGACCTTGCCCTTCGGTGTTGTAGAAGAAGTTATTTCGCGGTGCCGTTCGCTGGAAAATGCCTTCGCGAAATCTTCCCAGAATACTAGTCGGGCTGTACGATCGACTTTCACCCGTCAAAAACCAACTGCCATAAACATATCCACCATGCAGATAGGGATCAGCTCCACCAGCGCGAGAAATTTGACTGGCCATGTATTCAGATTGTACGGAGAACGGACCATGGACAATCGCGGCCTCGACTCCCATCAAGGTGTAACGATCGACGTCGGCGATCACTCCCGTGTCGGTAAATACCGGTATGCCCCCAACATCTTGTTGAAACAAACGAGCACTGGGCCGTGACGCAAAACGGACGGAACCATCATCGGGTACGCGGTAACTGAATGACGATCCCAAATGCATTAACTTGAGCGTGCATTCGTCGACTTCCTCATACCAGGGCAACACGGTGGCGTGAGCGGTGGCAGCGTAGCCCTTATTGTTGAAGGCTAGATCGGCTCCATAATCGTCGCTATTTTCTCGAAAGCCACCAAAAGCCCAGGTCACGCGCTCGTCAAGTGCGTTTCCATAAATCATGGCCCCCATGTTTCTGGCAGGGGCAAAAGTGTCTCCCAATGATCGTTCCGTGAATGTGATAAAGCGGTTGGGAGAATAGCGTTCCAAACTAAAAGGCTCGAAAAATTGCCCAACAATGACGTTTTTCAAAACGGGAATATCAGTCAAGGCAACCCACAGGTCCAAAAATCGAGGCCGTGCTTCGCCGGCAAAATCAAACTCCAAACGATACTCCAAACGATCGTAAGCTTCGCCAAAGAATCCCATCCGCGCTCGACGGAAAAACGCACCTTCTGGGATCGGCCCTAACGTCATTAAGTTCGCATCGCTTTGATTGTTGGTTACAAAGTCAGCTTGAATCTGACCGGTGAGATTCACGGTTGGACTGGTCGAAGATTCTTCCTTTAACTCAATCCCAGGTTTGAGGTCGGGCGGCAATATTCTTGCTTCAAAATCGATCGCTGGGATTTCCTGGGCTTGGTACAATGGAGCGGTCAAGCCAAAATTAGAGAATGGTAAAACCGGTGCGCGTTGCGAAAATAAAGGAAGTGGGGAACCCGGCAACAACGGTTGTTGATATTGTGAATGACTAACATCAACATGGCCAATACCATTTAAGCTATTGTCTGAAAAACTCATGACTTGTCCCAACGGTACCTCCGACACCTCTGGGACGCTCGATCGGTGGCCCGATGGCAATCCATCGGTTTGGTATTCTTCAATCCGATTGGCTGGTTTTACTTGAGAAATCGGGGCGGTGCGGTCGTTTTGTTGTGCCGCTAGTGGAACTTGGTTAACGTTGAATGCAAGAAAAGCGATCAGTAATCCCCAAGGGAAACAAATCAAAATTCGAATGGAGATTCCAGTTGGGTTACCAGATTCGGTATGGTTATTCATAAGTAGTCGAGACTTTCCAAGACTTAATTTTTGACTGCCGAGTCTTGCCGGAAATCGTACATGGGCACCCTTGTATTTCCAAAGTTGGTAAAAACCGTCGCATTTCATTGAAATGGCAAGCGTTTTGGGGAGCTTGCGGCATAAAAACATACTGCTGGCCAACTTTCACGTTTTCCCGCTTTCACTTTTTCGTGAAGGTTTCGCTTGTTTGATGCAGAGCTCTTTTGATTTTGACCGATTCTGTGGTGAACGTTTCGTTTATTTTACTCTCTGTTCCGAGGGATTTGCGAAACAGTATCGACTGCCAAAAATTGATGCAATACCGTCTTAGGGACAATGGCTAGCAAGCAAAAGGTCTTAGTTTTCGACAGTCTATCGATTACCACAACGAGACGGGAGGCTGACTCAGTAAACGAACGGGAAGACGTCCTCGTTCCGAATTGATGCGCCATTGGCAATTTAGCGAGTTTGGGTATAAAGACGCTCTAGCTTTCCAAACATTATCATTCTTCCTTAAATGTATAAACCAGAATTCCTCCAACTTGCCAAGATTGCCTTGCCGCTGATCGTTGCGCAACTTGCTCAAACAACCCTTTCCTTTGTCGATACGTTGATGGTGGGCAAATTGGGCAATGATGCATTGGCGGGAATCGCCTTGGGGGGAACTACTTTTTTTTTGGTCTATATATTTTTTTCGGGGGTAATATTAGGTGTCTCACCAATCGTTGCTCAAGCCGTTGGCGGTCGCAAATTCGACCAGGTCGGCCCCACCGTGCGACAGGCACTCTGGTTGTGCCTGATTTTGACTATTCCGGCGATGACGTTGTTTTGGAATATCCAACCCATTCTATTGCGTCTGGGGCAGCTGCCCGATACCGCTTTGGCCAGCAGTCAATACTTACGCGCCATCTCTTGGGGAGTTTTTCCCGGGTTGGGGATCATGGCTTTGCGAGGTTTGTTGGAAGGGAACAGCGATACCAAGCCGATCATGTTAATTGCTTTTATTTCACTGGGATTGAATGTTTATCTGAATAATGTATTGATGTTTGGCTGGTATGGTTTGCCCGCTTTAG
>JBGTHU010000880.1:0-7750 GCA_041745975.1 Mariniblastus sp. | reverse complement strand
ATTTCTTCATCGGTCAACTTGTTAATTTCGTTTTGAAAGAAGACATCACTGTCGGCGTACAGATACTGCAACGCAAGTTCGCTGGGCTTTTTAAATCCGGGACGTTTTAGAGTGGGATCGGGAAACTCGTATTTCCCTTCTTCGAAGAGAGTTTTAATTTCGGTTTCAGATGGGGCCTGAGAAACACTCGATGTCGCTTCGACCTCGACCGGAATCACTTCCAGTTCGATCATTTCGGTGGCCTTTTGATACAACTGAACCGATTCTGTTGGATTGGGGGGCCGGTTCATATTGACACGAGAAAACAACAACATTTGGTCGGCCAGCAATTCCAATTTAAGGTGTTCCAATATTTGCTTGAGCGAGCTGCGTTGGTTGGCTTGTTGGTTAATGGCAGTCAAATCAGGTTTTGACAGACCGATGTAACCAGACAAACGGTCCAGATAATCTTCCACGACCCCGTCGGAAACAACCATTCCCTCGGATTCGGCCTTGCGGGCCAGCAACAACCGATCGATCAGTTGGGCATCGATAAACGACTGAGGTGCTTGGCCAACGCGAGGCAATGGTGAAATCAAAGAGGCCATGGCGTTGTATTCGTCCCCTTTGCGTTGACGCCCGACATCCATGACACCGGCCAAAAATTGTTGCATCTGGTGGTGTTGCATGTACATGCGATTGAGATCATTGCGAGTAATTTTACCGCTGTTCCAGATCGCCACAGTTTCGTTCTTCGGGCCGTCACTGAACCCACCAGGTTGGGTAAGTTGGTCAAAGGCCGAGCCAAGACCAAACACAGCCATCGCAAAAATCGCCAAAAAAACCATCATAATTTTGGCGTGACGTCGGAACCAGCGAATCGGGGAAGCCATCTACAATTTTCCAATAAAAAAATTTTCAGATTGTCTTAAAAAAACAGGTTAAAAAACTTACAGCCCAAAATCAGGCGGTTTTCATTTACGTTAATCGATATCTGGAGCTAAGATCGGGGGTTTCTTGGCAAATACGGGTTGACAACCGCCTGCATGAAACGTTATCCAATCCTGTTTACAAATTCCCTGGGATTGGCCAAATCAATTCTAAAACAAAACCAAGGCAGGAATAACTCCGGAGCAATTAAGCTAAAATCTATCGCTCTTCGCACTATATTTCAATGCCAAATCAGGGCCCTCCCCTGCCCAGAACTGCTGGTACTGATTAATTTGAGTCGATTTGTTATTTCTGGCATCCCGCATTACCCGTTATTTTTAGTCAAAATTCTTAATTTTCTGGACCTGAATCCAGCAGCCGAGTCTATCCACATGTCGAAAACGCTGATCATCGCTGAAAAACCGAGTGTTGCAACTGACTTGGCCCGAGTTTTGGCTAAGTTGCCCGGTTTAGGGAAACTGGCCAAGAAGGATGACTATTTTGAGGGTGACCAAATCATTGTCGCATCGGCGATTGGCCATTTAGTCGGTCTTAAAATGCCGACAACCCCCGAGGGGAAAAAGCTGCCTTGGAGCATGAATTACTTACCTCATATTCCCGACAAATTCGAATTGGAACCAATCGACAAGACAACTTCGAGGTTTAAGTTATTGGTGCGACTTCTCAAGCGAAAAGATGTCGACACGGTGGTTAATGCCTGTGATGCGGGACGAGAGGGAGAGTTAATTTTTCGTTATTTGATGCAGATGGCCGATCTCAATAAGGACTTGACCGTCAAACGGATGTGGATGCAGTCGATGACCGACAATGCCATCATCGAAGCCTGGAATGAGCTCAAAGCGGGTGAAGAACTCGATCGTTTGGCTGACGCCGCGATTTGCCGCAGTGAAAGCGATTGGTTGATCGGACTGAATGGGACCCGCGCGTTAACGGCGTTTAATTCGCGGCATGGAGGCTTCAATGTCACTTCCGCGGGCAGGGTGCAGACTCCCACATTAGTGATTTTGGCGGAACGCGAACAGGAAATTCGCGATTTTATCCCCCGAACTTATTTTGAAGTCAAAGCCGAATTTGAAGTCAAGAAAGGACATTACCCGGCAACCTGGTTTGATCCTGAATTCATCAAAGACGAAAATGATCCGCATCGCAAACCGGAACGAATTTGGTCAGCCGAGGACGCTGCATCCATTGTCAGTCGCTGCGAGGGGAAAACGGGAACGATCGAGGAAACTAAAAAACCTTCCAAGCAAGCCCCGCCGCAACTTTTTGACTTGACGTCGCTCCAGCGTGAAGCGGGTAACAAATTCGGCTTTAGCGCCCAACGCACCTTGCAGTTGGCCCAAGCTCTTTACGATCGATACAAATTGTTGACCTACCCCAGAACGGACTCCAAGTTTCTACCCGATGATTATTTACCGACCGTCAAATCAACCATCGGAAACTTCGCCAAAGCGTCAAGCAAGCGAAACACCGAGGCGCTTCCCGACGATCTTTGTCGCTGCGCCTTGAAGTTGGTCAAAGACGATCGCATTACCGCCAATAAACGGGTGTTCAACTCAAGTAAAGTCTCGGACCACTTCGCCATCATCCCAACGGATAATCTACCTACCGCGAAACTTGATGACGCGGCGCTTAAATTATACCACTTGGTGCTAAAGCGGTTCATCGCGATCTTTTATCCGCATGCTGAATTCGAGATAACGCAACGCATCACACGGATTGACCAAGATCATTTTAAGACGGATGGAAAGATCTTGGTGGTACCAGGCTATTTGGAGGTCTATGGCCGGACGCCGGGTCGAGCCAGTGGTGAAGACGAATTGGTGGCAATTATCAGTGGTGAATCGGCTCTCAATACCGAGATCGATTCGTTGCAAAAAGAGACCCGTCCGCCGGCTCGATTCAATGACAGTACATTGCTCTCCGCGATGGAAACGGCTGGAAAACGCGTCGAAGATGAAGATTTACGGGATGCAATGAGCGAACGCGGGCTGGGGACTCCCGCTACGCGAGCATCCATCATTGAAAATCTGATTCGACAAAAATACGTCCTCCGCGACGAAGTCAGCAAACGTGACCTGATCGTCTCCAACAAGGGAATGGCTTTGGTCGATTTGTTGCACGACTTGGATTTGTCGACACTGGGGTCTCCGGAAATGACGGGGGAATGGGAGTACAAGCTGAAACTAATGGAACATGGCAAGCTCAGCCGCAGCCAGTTCATGCAACAAGTCTCCGAATTGACTAAAGAGATTGTTTCTCAAGCAAAATCGAAACTGGATGAAAAGCAATCGCAGATCTTTCCCGATGTCGACTTGGCCTGTCCTGAATGCTCTCGATTAGGCCTGAAGCAGACCGACAGTACCTACGAATGCAAAAACCCCGAATGCAATTTCCGCGTTAAAAAATTCGTGGCCAGTCACAAACTGACACCCGAGGAATTAATTGAGTTGGTCGCTAATCGTGAAATTGGCCCCTTCGATGATTTTAAAAACCGGTTTGGCAAAGGATTTGAAGCCAGCTTGTCTTTGGAAAAATCCAAAAAAACATGGAAACTGAATTTTGTGTTTGAAGGCGAGGATCGACACGAGCAAGAACTCAAAGATCTCAGTGAAGACCAACTTTTGTGCCACGCACCTCAAGGCGAAGGGAGTGATCAGGAAATCCCGATTTACGAAGTTGAAGGAGCTTATTTGGCCCCACTGATGGCGACCAAGGTCGATCCCAAAGGGGTGCGAATCAGTAAAGTCATCTTGCAAAAAGAGATTCCTGCCGAGCAAGCAATTAAATTGTTCCGCGAGGGCAAAACGGATTTGCTGCCAGGTTTTATTTCCAAAAAAGGCCGTCCCTTTGCAGCACATTTGTTGTTGGATCGCAACTCCGGTAAAATCGCTTGGGAATTCGCCCCTCGGGCTACCAAGAAAAAAACAACGAAAAAAAAACCAAAACAGACTGACAAAACCGAACAGGCGGAAAGTTAGGAGCCACGAACTCCTTCGATCCATCTCAATTCCGAAAGCAACGAAAGCAACAAAATATATCGGGGCAATGCGGGATCAGCTGACATCTTAGATGTTTGACTAGTTGCCAATCCGAGATCCGTTTTATTCGGGACCTAAACTTTGTTCCAGCTGGAAGACTTGTTGCCGCACCAAATCGAGATCGGGATTGATCTGCAAAGCCAACCGGAATCCGTCTAGTGCGGACTGCGGATCATCCAATTGCAGCGAGCAGTGAGCCATTCCCATTGCGGCAGGAAAGTGATATCGATTGCAGGCGAGTGTTTCCCGGCAATCCTCGATGGCCGCTTCAAAATGACCCAGGGCACAGTAAGCGATGGCGCGTTGATTCCAGGCTTCTGACAATTGCGGATTGCGGGCCAACAATTCGTCCGCCAGGTTACAGGCTTCATCGAACAAGTCGCAATCGTTTAACCGGTACAAGCGCCGCAGTTTGATTTGCTCCTGGGGGACTCCCTGACGCTCCCAAATCGTACGAATTCCATGGTCGGCCAACATGCGCACCCCGCGATCGGTATCCGACAGCGCCAAACCCAGCGTTTCGTTGACTGAAAAGTCGCCCAAAAATCCCAACGCCAAAATCGCAGCGCGGCGCAGAATTCGATCACCATCGCGATACATTCGCTTCAACGTTTCGATCGTGTAAAGTTCACTGATCGATTGAATAAAATTTGCTGAAATCTCGTCGGCCAAATACTGTTGATAGTATTTTTCCAACAATGAATATCGGAGTATTTTTTCCGACATGGGTCGACCGACTCCCTGTAGCTACAATTTTTTTGGTGGATCAAAACAACCCGAACAACAGCGAACGAATTGATGGCAGTAAAGTGGGGCAACCAGGCAAATAAAAATTTTCCCAGTCAATCTGACTTAATCTGACTTGCTTTGAGTTTAATTACCAGCTCCCAAAGCAGCAATGCTGCAATTTACGAAGTGGGGATCGGATAGTTCATTTATTCTGTTTTTTCAGCAGTTTATTGTAAACCCTAACGAATATAGGGAATAGGAAGACCTCAGTTTGACAGCATTTAGGCCTCTGGATTGAATTTCTTCCATTGAGAATTGAATCCGGACCAACGCGAACGACACGAAAGAACGCAAACCATCGGCACATGTTGGCACGCGGTGTATCAGGCGAAAAATTAAAGTCGACAAAACCGCTTATTCGACCGCATATTCCGGCTTTACGGCTTACAGGGATCGCGGCAATCTTACTTGCCTTGCTTAGAAAAAAAAGTCGATTTTTTCAGGGGGACAACGTTGTTTTGTCCTCGATCCACCGGCCTTTCGTCCCAATTTAGCAATCAATTTGACCATGTTTCGTTTCTTCAAAAGTCTGATTTTGATGATGATTATCGTGGGCGGAATCTGGGCATTGGTTAATCGGGACAAACTGCAGGATCCGGAAAAGCTAATCGCGGAACTGGGCGACTGGCAAATAACACTCAGTGAATCGGCGAGTGGCGCTTGGTCACGTTTCGAGGGACAGTTGCAACAATGGCAAGTCAACGATGAATCGCCAGTCGATCTGCCGACGTTGGCACAAGCAGGAAGAGACCCCTTATTGAACACCCCAGTGCTTCGACTGGGCTGCTTTGGCTTAAATCACTTTGGGGCTGACTCCAAAGATCTAGAACAGTTGTGGTTGCTGGCTGATACCTGCCGCCGGTACGATCTTATCGCGCTGCAGGGGATCGATAGTAAGGATGATCGCTGGTTGGATATGCTGACCGATCTACTGGGTACGATGGACGACCGAGCCGATTACTACTACATCACGGATCGTGAAATTGAATCGGGTTTACCGACTCAAAATTGTATCTTGTTCAATCGCAGCACGATCGAACTTGATCAGCTGAAATGGTATGCTGTTGACGATCCGGCTGGATTGTTCTTGCGACGGCCTCTGGTCGGTTGGTTTCGCGCGCGAGTCAATGAACCGGATCGAGCGTTTACATTTACAATCGCCAATGTTGAACTCCCCGAAGATTCTCCTCAGCAAAATCGTTTCCGACTGAAGTCTCTGATGCGGGCCGTGCGAGACGACGGGCGACTGGAAGACGATATCATTTTGTTGGGAAAAACCGGGCTGATCCAGGTTGCTGAAGAAATACCGAACCAATCTTCCTTTGGAATCCAAGCAGTCATGTCGGGACCAAATGATCTGTTGCGCCGCGAAACCGTTGATAATATCGTGTTCAACACGCTGGCAACCGCCGAATTCACCGGACGAGGAGGAGCGTTTGATTTCTATCGGTACTATAATCTGACCTTGCCAGAAGCCCAGGCGTTGTCATCTCGACTACCCCTGTGGGCCGAATTTTCTGTCTTTGAGGGGGGAGAACCTAGCCGCAGCATAAGACCGGAGTAAACGGGGAATACAACGATTAGAGCAAGGCGAAAACCGCTGCCTACCATGATTCAGGCTTTGATTGAATCTTGATCTTGATCTTGATCTTCGGAAGGCGGAGCGAATCGGGGAGGTTGAGGGTCGTAGTCGTCACGATAGCCGCGTTGACTACCGTATTGACTGGACGATCGGTCAGATAGATCGGTGTCGAGATCTTTTTTCAAATTATTTTGAATCTCATACAATCCCTTACGAAATTGTTGATACGACGCTCCGACATTCCGTGCGACTTCGGGCAGTCGACTGCCAAACAAAAGTACCGCAACGGCACCAATGACAATAAGTTCAGGAATGCCGACTCCGAAGGGCATGATGGCGACCAAGATTTTCAGCGAGGGATGTTAATCAACAATCAATAACTAATCAAAAAACAGATCATTCTTCATCTAACGAGACTAAACTTTGGTTTCACTACTGTCTTCAATTGAACTGTCAACGGGTTTTTCGCGGATTCCCGTCTTGAACTCGTTGACGCTTCGTCCCAAGTTCCGCATTAGGCCGGGTAACTTTTGGCCGCCGAACAGCAACAGAAAAACGACCATTACAATCAAAAGTTCAGGCCATCCTGGAGTCCAGGCAAAAAACAAAAGCTGTTGATAGGTAAACATTCGAACCTCGAAAAACCAGACATCTAAGGCGTTAAACGGGATAAACTAACAAAAATTATTGTATCTCATGTGGCCCATGTGTCAAACGCTAATTTTTATTGTTTCGCCAAGCGCTTGAACGGGGTGGAAGGTAAGGTTTTGCGTTGGTGCCTCTGTCCCCGGTACGGGGATACCGCTGCGAACCGACGGTTGGCTTTTCTGTCATTTTGGGTATAATACATCGACTTATCGGCAGATAAATAGGCAGATAAGTGTAAGCTGAACGACTCCGGACGGTCGATTTCCGCCACCCTTTTTAATGCGATGCCACGGCATTCCGTTGATTGGCTAAATTTTCCAGCTATCAATCTTTCACAAGTTCCAATTCCTAAAGTTTTAACCAAGTTGATGCCATAGTGACACAGCCCGAGCCAGCAGTAACGTCCCATTCAGATCCATCCCAGGCCATTAATTCAGAAGCGATTCTAACTTCCAATCAAACGGGGGCTGAACACCAATTGTCAGGTGCCGCAGCCGACCGCACCAATCCCGAATTGAGTCGTGAAATCGCGATAACCGCTGCTAAAGTAGCTGCCGAGAACCGGGGAACTGACATTGTTGTTTTGGACATGTCAAAGCAAACGGCTATCTTTGATTACTTTGTAATCATCACTGGGTCGAGTCGTCGGCAATTACATGCTATTAGCGAAGAAATCGACAACAAGTTGGAAAAAGAGCTAAAAGAAAAACGGATGAATATCGATGGCTATGACGAAAGCCGCTGGATCGTATTGGATTAC
>JBGTHU010000879.1:0-6139 GCA_041745975.1 Mariniblastus sp. | reverse complement strand
AACGGCTCCTGAGGCTCCTGATGCGGGTTCCACCAATCCAGATTTCGGTTTTGAAAATCAAGTCGCGGTTTCGAAAGTGGAAGAGCTTGTCGAATTATTGATGAGTATGGATAAGCAAGCGACAGGATCAGCAGTCCCGGTAATTGTGCAAAATCAACGAAAACGCATTCGAATTGCCGACCAAATTTTGATGTTGGATCACACCCCTGAGCAATTCCAATTGGCAGTCAAAGCCAAAATTAATGCGCTTTCGATCATCTACAATACTTGGCTGGATGTCGGATTGTCCGATGCAGAAAACATCCAACACTTGTATAAAACGACAAATAACTTTCGAAACGATAGCAACCTGACCATTCGGAGACAGGCTCGGTTATCATTGTTTTCATTAAACATTACTGAAAGAGCACGTAATAAGACAGCGGATCAGGACTTGCAGGAACTGGTCAAAGATTTCTATGATATGATCGAATCGTTTCCTGACGATCCGGAAACACATAAATCACTACCAGTCATTTTCCGCTCGGCGATCAAAGCCAACCCCAATTTCGGGCTAGATTTGATTCGCGAAATTTTACAGTCGGAAACATCGTCTGCCGTTTCAACTTCAGCTGAGTCTCAGCGACTGTTGCGGGAATTACGAGATGAAATGGAGATGACCAATCGAGACTTTCGCAAAATGCTTCCTGGTTCTATTCGAGGGCAAGTGGTTTCTGTTGATGTACTATCGAAAACCGCGTTGGAGTTAATTCGGATTCCCGAAGCGGGGGAATTAATGATGATGCAAGTGACCTTTGCCGCAACCTCATTGGAACAAGATGGCGCTATTGAAGAGGCGAGAGCAATTTATCAGGCGATGGTCGATATTGCTGCTGAAAAATCACTGCCTGAGATTTCGGATTCTTTTCGAAACAACGGCCAGCGCGGCCTTACCCGAATTGAGGCCCTGGGAAATCAGTTAAAAATTCAAGGGACGTTGCTTGACGGCAACCCACTCCTTCCAGCAGCATTCGAGAATAACTGGAGCGTCCTGGTTTTTTGGGCTGCGAGTCCGCAGAACGGAACGCGCGAGTTGGCCAATCAATTACGAGCTTTGCAAAATTTGGAAGAAAGGGAATTGAAAATTTTGGTTCTATTAATGAATCAAAATCCCCAGACTACATTGGGTGAATTACCAAATCAATTTCCTGAAGTCTATTTTGCCTTTCCCGATCAACCCAATCCGGAGCAACCGTCGATTCTGGAACAGTTTCCTGCCAACATCGTTCCGCAAGCTGTCGTGTTAAACCCCGCGGGGGTCATGGTTCGCAGCAATTTGTCAGTGAAAGATATGGCCATTGAAATCGAATTATTGATTGCGAAATAAAATCCGTTCCTTTTCTCTTAGTCGTTCAGCCGAGTGACATTGGATGCGCGCGGTCAATCGAAACGAATGTTGTGTTGCATCTGCGAGATTGTTTGATTGGCTTACCTGCAGCCGAATTGATGATGGACCGGCTTGCAAAACGTACTTCAATAGCCGACTGCCCTACAAATTTTGCCGTTTTTTTAAGTCGACATACATCCGTACTTTTTTCAAGTGTCGATCGCCTCCAAACTGAGTCTAATCATTAGGCGTTACGGCACATTGATCGACTCCCGCAGCGGTGATCGACACCACGCCACTCTCTTCCCGTTGCACCCAACCTTTTTGCACCAAATACCAGACTTGAAAATCGATTTCGTCCTCAGTCAAACCCGTTTTTTGAGCGATTGAACTGGGGGCAAAACCTGGACGACGAGCATCTTTTCTTCGCCGTAGCAACAGAAGTTGCAGGGTTTTTAAGCGATTTTGACGGTCGTGTTCGGGAGTAGGAATTTCAACTTCGGCGGCTGCTCGCTCAGCGGCTTTCGTCGATTCCGCCTGTGATTCCAAAAGGGCATGTGCCTCTTCAGCTTCCATTTGTCGCTGCTTATCGTAGGCCGCCCGTTGATGGGGATCACGGAGTACTTCATAGGCCTGAGTCAAAACTGAAACCCGACGGAGCTTGCTCGTTGAATCTTCGCACGATTCAGCCAACTTGACAAAGTAGCGAAACAAAAACTCAATCGTCTTGGGATTCGCTTCGGGATGACATTCGAGAATTTTGTAGTAGTCTTCGGTTGTGGCTTGCTGGATCATCGCGACGATCGGTTGGTTTGGTGCGAATTGAGAAATCGAAATATAGAATACGATTTGCCGTCTGTATTTGGTTGATCTTCCGCTAGCAAACCATTTCCACGCCTAAAATGGGAGGATTACAGCAAGTTTATGGATTATTTCAAGATTTTGGAAAGAGAAGGGCTTGCCGATTCCGAAAACAATAACGAAGGATCGGATTACGCAGGAGAATCCTGTACCCCGGTCAAAACTTTAGTCCACCAAAAATAGGAAGATCGAAATGTTTTCCCCCCAAAAACCTTTAACGATCATTGCGGGATTGGCCTTGCTGATCACGTTGTCGGATTCCAGTTACGGGCAAAATGCCGAATACCAGCGGCGGATGGCAGTTATGCAACAAGCCAGAGCCCGCGACACAGTGAATGCACCGATGGTTGCCGATAGGTATGATGTGCAACCCGTCAGTAGCGATGTTCGTGGTTCAAACGTGATCGGATCGGGCTACCGTACCGCGACTCAGTTCCACGAAAATTCCATTATGGATTCTGGCTCACCGACGATTGCTTATGATGCGGGAGTTTATGAACCATCTATGGCGGGTGCCTATTACGAAGATACTTTTCCCTCGGGAGCTATGTCATATGGCCATTCGCCTGATTTAGCCGCTGGTTGTGGGGAATCATGCGGGTATTTTGACGACCCCTGCTGCGGACGAGGCGGTTGTCCCAGCGGAAATTGTTGGATCAACAATTTCGGCGATCTGTTACGCCGGGGTGAGTTTTTTGTCGGAGCACAAGGGTTTCAAACTCCTTGGTTGGCAACACCGGGCACGGCCGGGACTCAGTTGTTCGAAGACTCCAATTTTGGCTTTTATGGTGGTCTCAATTTCGGATTGCCGCTGTGCCGGATCTCCTGTGGATTGTTCGCCGGCCAGTTCGGTTTGCGGACTGTTCAATCGAGCTTCAATGGGAACGAATTTACTCCGGAAAGTCGCGACCAATTATTTTTGACGACCGGTTTGTTTCGGCGAGTCGATTACGGCTTTCAAGGGGGTGTGGTTGCTGACTTAATGTGGGAAAACTGGTTTACGAACTCCTTTGTTGCTCAAGTTCGTTCGGAACTCAGTTATGCTTGGGTGGGTGGAACCTCTTTTGGCTTCCGTTATTTTGCCAATGCATCCGCCTCAGATTCAGGAGGGGTATTCGCTGGGGTGCCTTTCGACAGCTTGTCGACATACTCCGAGGATCAGTACCGATTCTTTTTGAGGAAGGAACATGAGCAAGGAGGCTTTGTCGATTTCTTGGTTGGCTGGACCGATGCATCTCAAACCGTGTTTGGATTGGAAATGGATATGCCCATGACCGACCACTTGGCCGCTCAGATCAACGTGACTTACTACTTGGATGATACCGAACTGCCAGCAAACAGTCTCGCTTTTGGCGGAAACCAATTCGAATCGTGGAACGTGTCAGCCGGATTAGTTTGGCGACCGATGGGACGCGCGTTCTATCGCGGCTACGATCGACCGTTGATGAATGTGGCCGATAATGGAACCATGCTGATCCGTCGCCGGTAGGTGATTTCAGTTCCGATGATCGCCTTGAGGATCGGCAACGCGTTGCAGGATCGCTGTGACAGGAAAATGATCGGAGGGTGTACGGCCTTGGCGTGAACTGCGATCGATCGCTGAGGCAATCACCTTCCAATCGCCGGACACGGCGATCCAGTCGATCCTGGTCCCCGAAGTGCGATTCGCTTGAAATCCACTAAAAGTTCCCTCGTCTTTCATGGTTTGGGGATGAACGTGGCGAAAGGTATCGATCAGCTTGGTTCGATTGATTTTTCGTTGCTGATCGATTTGTTGATCATGTTGATGGTTCTCCTGGACTGTAGGTTGAAATAACGCCCGGTACGGTTCCGAATTTTCACCCGCATTGAAATCACCTGTTAGGATAATCGAACAACCTGGTCCCAATGTCTCGATCTGTTTCAACAACAATTTGATCGATTCGACTCGTGCCTTTTGACCCACATGATCAAAATGGGTGTTCAAGAACAATATCGGAGGGGCGTCGGGCTGATCTTTATCAGACAGCTTGACCCAACTGACCATTCGAGTCAAAGCGCTGTCCCAAGAAATACTACCCGGCCGATCGGGAGTTTCGCTGAGCCAAAAGTGTCCGCTGTCAACCAATCGAAATCGATCGGTTCGATACCAAAGAGCGGTCATCTCGCCACGGCTTTGGCCGTCATCGCGGCCTACTCCCAAGGATTGATACCCTGCCAAACGGTGATCTAAAAAATTCTTTTGATCCAACAACGTTTCTTGGCTCCCCAATAGATCGGGATTGAATGCTTCAATTGTCTCGGCCAAAAACTCCTTCCGCAGTTCCCAGCGACTTTCACCATCGTCAGCGGTCCCATAACGAATGTTAAAGCTCATCACGCGAATGGGTGATGATGCGTTTTGGTCGGCTTGAGGCATGTTGCCAGCCACGGCTGAAATCGAGTTAAAAGTGAGGATGAAGGCCAGTGCACATCCCTTTGTTGCTTTTAGAAGTATTGCCCATACCGATTGAAGAAGGTGAGTCATTATTTTCTCGCTTGATTTCAAGATGCGTGTGAGGATCAGGTTGGGTGAGTTAGTTTATTTGCCAGCCTGGATATATCGATAACTGCCATGATTTTCAGTGGCCAGTTGCAACAGGAAGTTTTCTGCTGGATTGGGAGGATTGATAGCAACTCCAAAATGCAAGCAGTGAATCTGACTTGGCCTTTGGTTGGCATTTTGAATCGATTTCAGCTGCTGAGGAATTAACGGTGGGTCGCCTCCATCACTTAGTAAGACAATCACATCCGGCTGGAAGGCCAAGGCGGAGAAAATTGCACCGACATAATTGGTACCACCGACCGAAGTCATTTGATGCAAGAAAGCCTCGATTCGAGCCTTGTTTTCATCGGTAGCGTGAATTAAACGCGGAACCGATAAGGTCGTCACTCGATCATTAAAAAATGCAATTTGAAAACGATGCGCGGGCTGTAAGGTTCCGATCGCTTCCCGTAAATGCTCGCGAGTCTCTCGAATTAAATCTACTCCCTCCCCATGCATACTTTGTGAACGATCAATTAAAAAAATAAAGCTTCTGCCGTTGAGCGACTTTAGTCCCATAAAATCAATGGATATCGGCTCACCTTGGGGCGCTCGTGAAGCCACCAATTTCTGTTCTTCGGCCAATCGTTGAGGATCAATTTCGGCTGCTCGACTTGGTCGAGCCGAACCGTTCATGGCGTTCCCACTCAATGCTCGACTTGCGTCATACTGGCTCGGATCCAAGATCGCTCCTGCATTGGGGAGAGAGCGGTTGTCAGTTTCCAATTGGTCGCCTTCCCGATTCGATTGTGCCGCAAATACATTCGAGTCCAGCTGACCAAAATCAAGCGAAAATTCATTCATGCTGATGGCTTCGATCCCCATTGAATCGTCTTGATTTGCATCGTTCAATTCAAATTTGGGTTCGAAGGCAAAATCTTCCGCATTGACCAGCACAATTTGGGCGGGGCGCAAAAGAGAGGAGCCCGCTTGGCGAGCTCCTACCCTGAAAAAACTTCCGAAAAAAATTAACAGCAAAATGATTACCAAGTGGATGCAAACTGACCACGCCCAAGCAGTAGGCTTGGTGGACAAATGGTCACCGCTATCTCTATTTGGAATCACGAACCAATTTTGGCGATCAAATCGACGGTGCGGCAACTGTAACCCCATTCGTTATCGTACCAGCTGATGACTTTCAACAAGCGGTCGCCCATGAATCGTGTTTGTTCGGCCGCAAATACGGAACTATGAGGGTCGCCGATGATGTCGGTCGAAACCAGCGGGTCTTCGGTATAGCTAAGGATGCCCTTCATCGGACCTTCGGCAGCTGCTTTGACGGCGGCATTAACTTCCTCTTTAGTTGCCGACTTACCGAGGTTCACGGTCAAATCGACACAGCTTCCGGT
>JBGTHU010000878.1:0-5875 GCA_041745975.1 Mariniblastus sp. | reverse complement strand
GTCTCATTACATTTTACCGCAGAGGAGTTCGATCCAACCGACGAGCCTCGCTGGCCGCCTGGCCAGCTCCCTCTCCTTTTCCCTCTCCTTCGTCGGCCAGTGCACCCAGCAGTTGTTGAACGAACTCCGGATCATTGAAGGCGGCCAATATTTTGGAGGCCTTTCGCTGTTGCAAGCTCTTTAACAACCGCACGGCAAACTGCAATTCGCCGTTATTAGCGAACTCTTTCAGGTAATTTGCTGCTTGTTCGTCTTCCAAACCTTCAAACCAGGGCTTGGCTGTCTTAACTCGTTGACCGATCTCATCTAGCATCGGTTCCCCGTCGGCTTGTTGTTGGGCCTTTCGTTGATTGAGTTTGGCCAACTCTTCCGTCTTCGTGGCTAATTGTTGATTTTCCAATCGCAACTCATCGGTCGAGTTTTGGGCGACACGAAGCTTGGTCTCGATCCCTTCCATCAAGGCATTGAGTTCGGCTCGTTCGATTTTCAAATCTTCGAACAACATTTTGATATTTTGTTCTGATTTCTCAATCGCTTTCTCTCGATCGATCAATTCTTGTTCCTTGCGGCGAATCGATTCGCTCAATTCCAACACGGTTTCTACCGTCAAAGGTAAATCAGGTCGCACACCGACGGGGAGCTGGGGTTGTTTTTCAGCCGCGACACCAATGGGTGTGATATCTTTTGACGCTTCTTCCAATTCACTTTCGGCCAACATCGGTTCGGGTTGTTGGTTCATTAGATACCAAGAGGCGGCTGCCGATCCAGCATATAATAATACTCCGACAATCAGCGCCATCATCAAATTTTTCATCTAGTGCCTCCCTTAGGAGTGGACAACAAATAAAGTTCATCGGCGTACTGCTGTTCCAATGTTCGCACGTGTGCCGTTTCCACTTCGTCGAAATGGTCGACCATCTTTTGCCAACTTCGATGTCGTTGTTCTTGTTCTCGATAGACATGCAGCAAATGATCGAGTTTCTCGTTAGCCTCGGCGATTTGAATTTTTTTGGCATTGAGATTTCGTTGGACTTGAACCTGACAGAGATTCGATTGCTCCAGATTGCTGATCGAAGTGGGGGGCGAATCGGTTGATTGGCAATTCGCCATCTCTTGCTGCAAAGATCGATGTTCATGGTGTAACGAATCGATCAGATTTTGTTGAACGGCCAGCTGTTGGCGCGTGATATCGAGTCGTTTCTCTTGATAGTCAAGGAGTCGTTGAAAACGTGCAATTCGGTTTTGATTCATAGGACTTGGGGGGTAAAGTGGTTTGTCGATTTGTAAAAAACGAATTCAATCAGGTCAAAAAATTGGTTAAAAAATTCGATTCAGCAATTTGATTCCTGCTTGTTTGCAGGAGGTATCGAAGGAGGAAGTTTGAAACAACTTTCCTACGGCGGTTGTGGCGGTGGCGGTGAAGGTGCTTGACTGGAGTGGTTGGCGCGGATTGCCAGCGTATTGAGTGTGCGCTGAGTGATTTCCAATGTCTGTGGTTGATTGAGTTCCTGTTGTAAAAATTGATTAATTTCAGGATGCATATTGATCGCGGTATCCGTTTGAACGGAAACGCCTTTCTGATAAGCACCGACTTGTAACAGGTCGACGACTTCGTCGTAACGCGCGAGCAATTGGCGAATCAACATGGTGGATTTGAGTTGCTGAGGGTCGGCCAAGTCGTGAAACAAGCGGCTGTTACTGGACATAATATCGATTGCCGGAAAATGGCCGGCATTGGCAAGTTTTCGGGACAAAACGATATGGCCATCTAGAATCGAGCGAGCGGTATCAGCGATCGGGTCGTTCATGTCGTCTCCCTCGACCAGTACCGTGATCACGCCCGTGATTGAACCTCGATCGGAGTTCCCCATTCGTTCCAGCAGCACAGCGATTTTGTTAAAAACCGACGGAGTATATCCCCGAGCCGTGGGAGGCTCGCCAAGTAACAATCCCAACTCTCGTTGAGCCATCGCCAATCGGGTCAGGCTATCGAGCATCAACATCACGCGTTGGCCTTGGTCGCGAAAATGTTCGGCCATGGCCAAAGCGGTTTCGGCGGCCCGAATACGCAATAGGGGACTTTCATCTGCAGTGGCGACAATCACCACGGACTTGGCCATCCCTTGAACTCCCAAGGCCGATTGCACAAAAGGTAGAACTTCTCGGCCTCGCTCTCCTACGAGAGCAACCACATTGACATCTGCTTGGGCGTAGCGTGCAATTTGTCCCAACAACGTACTTTTACCCACTCCGCTGCCAGCAAACAGCCCCACCCTTTGACCATAACCGAGCGTCAACATACCATCGATCGCTCGTTGGCCGGTCGGAAAAATATGCTCAATCGGTTGCCGCTGGAGAACGTCGGGGGGGTCGCCGACTACTGAAATATATTGACATCCGGAAATCGGACTGCCTTGATCGATCGGCTGGCCCATTGCATTGAGGACTCGACCAAGTAACTGATTTCCCACGGGCACCCTCATTGAACGCTGTAGTGCGATCACTTCAGCCCCTTGGTGCAAATTGTCCGAGGGACCAAACGGGATGACTTGAGCTCGCTTGCCCGAGAATCCGATCACTTCGGCCAGTAGGCGACTCCCATCGGATTTAATAATTTGGCATAGCTCCCCTACCGCAATGGGTAAGGAAACTGAAATCAGTCCCTGAAAACTTTCAATCTTGCCGGTGGGCCGGAAAGCGGGAACGGAAGTAATGGTTTCATATAAAATTTTCTGGTTTAGGCTTAGCGTCATGCAATCGCTCCGTCAATTGCCGTTGGATTTCCGATAACTGCCGCCGAAAATTTGCGGTCACTGACCCTGTCGATGATTCGACACGGCAATCGCCGACGGCGATCGAGTCATCGCGTTTCAGTTCGAGCATCGAATCCATGGATGGGGCATCCGGGAGGGTGATTCTAAGCCGATCCAAATCTAAATTGTTAACATAAACGGCGGGTGGGGTTTGCCATTGATGCTGTTCGATAAGTTGGAGGAGCAAATTCCTAATTCGAGTCTCATGATGTTCAACCTCATATCCTACGACTGCTTCTGCGATCATCAACGAGGTATTGATCGCCAATTCTTGGAATTGTTCAATGATCTGACTTTGCTGCTGGGACTGCTGGACCAACTGCCCTTCGATTTTTTTTAACAACTCGAAAACTTGGTTTTCAATTTCGTTGGAAACAGGAACGGATCGACTTATAGCCGAGGAGTTTAACCCTGTCACGGGCAATTCGGGGGAATCTGATGAATTGACTCGTTCGATGCTATCAAATCGCTTATTTTGCACTTTGACAGCATCATTTCTCACCAAATAAGCGTCCCTGAGTGGTCGATCGAGTTTTAGTGAAATTGTTTTTTTGCGATGAGTGGCTGACATGTCGTGCCTCAGGTTGGATTTTTGGTAACCGTTCACGGCCATTTATTGTCTCACCAAATCGGCCAAATTTGAGGGGAGGTCGAGGTGTGTTTCGCCCGCCAAGCTAGCGTCAATTCGGCAAAACCAATTAAACCTTCCCGCCGACGCAACATACCACTGGTTTTGATTTGCTCCACGCACGCTATTCCGTTCCGTTGAAATAATGCGGATATATAAATGCATCTTGGAAAGGCCGTGGCTACTTTTAGGGCGGTCTCTTTTTCTCTGCCGCTGGCCTTACAGCTTGATCTCTCCGCTTTCATCCAGTGTGGCGATAACTTGCACGATGCTTAGCCGAGCCGTTTCGATTTCTTCATCTGAGACTCCTTGTTTGTATTCCATTTCCTCTTGAATCATTTCTCTAGCCCGTTTGGAGAGGTTATTGAGCAACTTGTCGATCAATTCTTGATCACAACGCTGGAGTGCAATGATCAGGAAGTCGGTTTCGACTTGGGCTAGTAATTTCTGTAGATCGCGATCGTCAATCCGCATGAGGTCAGTGAACAAGTAGAGCTTGGCTTTGACCCGTTCAGCCAGGTCAGGATTAGTATTGGCCAACTCGTTCATCATTTCCACACGGAGTGATTTTGAAATTGACCGCAACATTTCCGCCAACACTTCGGCTTGATTGACTTCCACGGGACGTAGTTCGACTGATATCGCTTTATCCACCGTCGTGAGTAACACTTGTTTGACAATCGGTTCAGGTACCGTAATTTCCTCGGTCAAATATTCCAGCGTCGCTAAACGCACCTCGGAGGAAAGCTGTTCCATCACGGCGGCCGCGTGCTGCATGGCCAATTTTTGAAGTACCAGGGCAATCGTTTTGGGATGGTCGTCAGCTAACGCTACGGTAATTTGATAGGGATCAAGACGATTCAAGTCAGCAACAGGATCAATACTGCGATCGATCTTAGGAAAAACGACCGGCGTTTCTTGTTTTTTGGGAGGGGTTCGGGGCTCTTTGGTCTTCGATTTTTCTTGGATGGTTTTTAACTGGGGGGCCAGCGTCTCCATCGCGAAATTAAAGTAACGCAAGAAGTCCCCCACGATATGTTCGACTTCATCGTGAGAGGGTGGATCGAATTGATAGTCTTTGACCAATTTGCGAAGCACTGCAGCTCGAGCCGGTTCCACTCCTCGCAGGGCCGCTTGAGCGACCGAGTCACCCATCACGCTCAACAATAAAGCCAATCGTTCATCCGAAGTGTAATTAAGCATGGTTATAATTGAAGGTTGCCTGATCAAGACGGCACTGCACGATGCAACCTATCCTATCCTTTCCCTTGTGCTACGCCGCTTGACGCGGACGCTCCTTTGTTTCTGGTTGCTGGGGAGCATCGGATTGATTGGCCCATGAAGCCAAAATGCGCGAAAAAATCTCCGGATTGTTCTGCACCAGATCGCTCAATTGATTGACTTGTGACTCCCGATCGCCTGAAACTGGGGAACGATCGGTCGTAGGTGTTGGGGCCAAATTTTTTAGGGTGCGGCTGCCAATAAAAAATGCCACGATCGCTGCAATTCCCAGGGAGAGATTTTTCAAGAGGGATTGAACTTGCTCCCAAGGAAACCAGGCTCCAACAGGTGGCTCGATCGGAAGTAGCTCAACAAATTCAAAGAACTCCAAATTGAACTGGTCGATCCCCTCCCGGAAACCGACGGCCTGTTTGACCAATCCCTCAATGCTGTTTTTTACGGCCACCGGAATCTCTTGGTTCTCATTGGAAACTTTGGCGGAATTTACTAACACTGAAACCGTCATCACATTCATCACCGGTGTGCGTACAAACTCCTCGCGAAGCGTCGATGAAACTTCGTAAGTCGTATTGATTAACTCCGATTTGGTGTTTTGGCTGCGGCTGTTCGCACTGCCGCCTCGAGTGCCGACATTGGACGCCGTTCCGGCAACGCCTGCAGCTTGGTTACCCGACTCACCTGTTGACGTGCTGGCATCAATAATTTCGCTGGTCACAACGCGCTTATCTGGATTGAATTCTTTAATGGTGGTTCGACCTTCGGGAAAGCCAATATCGGCGGTGACCTCCACGCGAGAATTATTCATACCCAGGAAATTAACCAACATGGCTTGCGCTTTATGGGCCAATTCCCGTTCGCGGTTGAGGCGATACTCTTCCTGCTTGGTCAAACGCCCCAGATCTTCGTCGTGGGAATACAGATTCCCTGCGGTATCCGTGATGGCGACTTGCGCGGGACGCAATCCGGGCACTGCATTAGATACCAATTCCGCGATGGCCAAGGCCTGAGCTTCGGAAAATCGCTGTTTGCTGACTAATTTCAATATTACCGAGGCCGTCGGATCGGTTGATTTCCGCAAAAAGGGTTGCCTTTCCGGCAGACTCAAGTGCACCGTGGCAGTTTCCACTGAAGCGTATTGCTGGATCGAAGCGGCCAACTGACGTTCTAAATTCCGACGGAGAATATTCTGTTG
>JBGTHU010000877.1:0-4004 GCA_041745975.1 Mariniblastus sp. | reverse complement strand
AGTTTATTTTAGCAAGACGAGTACATACTGTGGCGCACACAGTGGACTCTGGGCCTTTTTAACGATTTGATCCACTATGGCAACCGCGACGACTCCACTGAGTGATTTTGAACAATTAAAACAGCGAATCCACCATAAATTAATTGGTAAGCTGGACTTGAATCGTGTCAGCGAATTGCAAGGAGACATCCTGCGGCGGGAGATCCGTGTCGTTGTTGAACATCTCTGTGACGGCGAAAATAACTTGCTGAATCGGAACGAGCGAGAACGGTTGGTGGATGAAGTATTGGATGAAACGTTCGGTTTAGGACCGCTGGAGATCCTGCTAAAGGATCCTACCATCAGCGATATCCTAATCAACGGCCCCAAGAATATTTATTGCGAGCGAGGGGGCAAAATGACCCGCTCGGAAGTCGAATTTCGTGACAACAATCACTTGTTGCAAATTATCGACCGAATTGTATCCAAAGTCGGTCGACGGGTCGATGAAACGTGCCCGATGGTCGATGCCCGCTTGGAGGATGGTTCCCGTGTTAACGCAATCATTCCACCATTGGCTCTCGATGGTGCTGCGATGTCCATTCGACGGTTCGGTTCCAATCCATTGAAGTTAGAGGACTTGCTGAATTACAAGGCGTTCACTCCTGAAATGGTCATGTTCTTAGAGGGTGCGATGAAGGCTCGGTTAAACATCGTCATTTCCGGCGGAACCGGTTCCGGTAAAACGACTTTGCTCAATACGCTTTCCAGCTTCATCTCGAACGAAGACCGGATCGTTACGATCGAAGACGCGGCAGAAATTCAACTGCAACAAGAGCACATCGTGCGACTGGAAACACGTCCCCCCAACATCGAGGGCAAAGGGGCGGTTACCGCGACCGACCTCGTGAAAAACTGCTTGAGGATGCGTCCCGAGAGAATTATCATCGGCGAGTGTCGCGGTCCCGAGACTTTGGATATGTTGCAAGCGATGAACACCGGTCACGATGGATCATTGACGACAACCCACGCTAATACTCCTCGTGATTGCATCGCCAGAATGGAGACAATGATCATGATGTCGGGGTTTGAACTTCCCGTCAAAGCGATGCGGACGCAAATCGCCAGTGCGGTTGACTTGGTAATTCAGGCCAACCGTTTGCAGGGTGGCCCCCGAAAAATCACCTCAATCACGGAAGTTTGTGGAATGGAAAATGAAACTATTGTGATGCAAGACATTTTCAAATTTGAAAAATTAGGTGTGGATGAAAATGGACGAGCCAAAGGGCGTTTCATCTGTACCGGTGTACGTCCTAAATGCATGGATAAATTGGAAGCGATGGGGATTAAGCTTCCGGCTAGTATTTTCCGAGAACGTGTGATGTTGGAAGACTAATTCACCCAATTATCAATCACAACCTCATTCCCAATTTTTCACATGCGATACAATTGAATCTACCAATGAAAGTTAAATCATGACTACTTATTTCTTTGTCTTATTGATTGCTGTAGGCATTGGGGGAATGATTTTTGCCGTCGGTTCGTTAATGTTCAGCGGTAACGAAGCGGTGGAAGACCGGTTGGCAGAATTCACAAAAAATGGCGGGCGGGGTATTGCAAAAGAAAGTCCCGGCGCCAGTGTTTTGCTAAATCCATTGGAAGGTGCTCCCAATCAGCTCGAAGCATTTATCGGAAAATTTTTCAATCTCGACAAAGCGATCTTCCAATCCGGAGTCAAAATTAACAGTTCCCAGTTCTTGTGGCTGGTAGCCGGAATGGCCAGTGGAGCGGCTTTAGTTGCGTTTGTATTTTCTCCGATCAAGGCCTTGGCTCCCGTCGCAGCAGTCGTTGCCGCCCTGTTGCCGGTTGGATTTTTGTTTTGGAAACGCAAAAAAAGAATGGACAAATTCAGCGCCCAACTTCCGGCGGCTCTCGATTTGATGGGGCAAGCACTTCGCGCCGGCCAGAGCCTACCTGCGGGAATTCAACTGGTTGGTGAAAAAATGGCAGATCCGCTGGGCCCCGAATTCCATAAAGCCTTCGAGCAGCAAAATTTAGGTGTTCCCCTAACCGATTCTTTGAAAGATATGGGAGACCGCATCGACAACTTGGACTTGAGATTTTTTGTAACTGCCGTCACGCTGCAACGACAGACCGGGGGGGATTTGGCAGAAATTTTAGACAAAATTTCCGGCTTGATCCGAGAGCGATTCCAAATCAAAGGGCAGATTCAAGCTTTGACCGGAGAAGGCCGAATTTCGGGTATCGTGCTATTGGGGCTTCCACCGGTTCTGTTTTTGGTGATGTTGCGACTTAATTACGATTACGTGATGAAACTATTCGAAACCGAAATCGGCCAAAAAATGCTGGTGGGGGCGATCGTTATGCAGCTGCTCGGTGCCTTCGCCATCAAAAAGATCATTGATATCAAAGTATAACACAACATTGTCTGATGCAAACTCCTGACACGAACCCCCTGATACCGCCATGTTAGATCAAATCGATTTCGTTGCGTTAATCCCCTTTGCCGTCTTCACAGCTTTTGCCGTAGCAGCGTGGTTGGTAATCGATATGGTTACCAGCAGTACGTCCAAATCCGATTCCCGCTTGGAACGATTGAAAAGTCGGTCGATTAAACAAGAGGAAAAACGTGGGATGACCGAAGGCTTTACAAAGCTACTGGAAAACAACAGTTCCAAATTCACCGACGCGTTAGGGCCGAAAAACGAAAAAGAAACCAAAGCAATTCAACGTAAGTTAAATGAAGCAGGTTTTCGTACGGAAGCAGCCATTGGTATTTTGACCACATTGAAAATCCTTGCCGCGGCTGGGCTGTTCTTCGTCGCCGGAGGCGCCGCACTGGTCTTCAATGGTTTCAACTTGTGGTCGGTAGTGATTCCGCTGATCGCAGCGGGCCTTGGCCTGATGTTGCCCGAACTGGTGCTGAGCCTGATTGGCTCCAGCCGCAAACAAAAGGTCTTTTTAGGGTTGCCTGATGCCCTGGATTTGATGGTGGTCTGCGTTGAAGCGGGTCTGGGAATGGATCAAGCCCTCCGCCGCGTCGCAGATGAGATGGTGAAAACCGCACCTATAGTGGCTCATGAATTTAAACTCTGTAATCACCAACTTCAAATGGGCTCCACTCGCGAAGTCGTACTGACCGAGCTCGGTGAACGAAATGGAGTCGAGGACTTGAAAACATTGGCCTCGGTGATGATCCAGGTCGATCGATTCGGGACCAGTGTCGGCAAGGCATTGCGAGTCCAAAGTGAAGCCATGCGGATTCGTAGGCGACAAATAGCGGAAGAGAAAGCCGCTAAGACTGCTGTAAAATTAATTTTTCCGCTGGTGCTGTTTATCTTTCCTGGGATCTTCGTAGTTTTGGTGGGCCCGGCGGGGATTACCATGGCGGAACAAATGTTACCTTTGATGAACAAATAGCACTGTCACTCCCCAGTGGTTCTCTACGGATCACCATAATCAGCCAAGCAGGTAGAGCAATTGTCCTCACTGGATTTGTATCCGGTTTCAGGCCACCATCGCCCGCCAAAAAATTAGAGGGAATCGCTCTACCCTTCCGCAAACAGTTACGATGAGTGGGTGCCTGGCAAAGACGATGCTACTTTGGATCAAGCACAACCCGCTGATCCCGAAAAGTAAATACGAACAGAATCAATACGACCAAAGAGGCAATTGCAGGGATACCCCAGATCATTTGCCAGTTCATCAACTGCAATCCATCCATCTGCAACTGATCTCGTTCGGTCTCTAAGCCGTTGATTTTAGCTTGATCTCGGCTCCCCTCAGGTTGTTTTTTCAATTCATCAACCTGATCATTAAGTTCAATCACGCGGTCAAAGTTCGCTTTGGCTGCCGGTGGCGTGTAGCGGTCTTCCACATAACCCGCAACCTGAGCACCGATAAACATTCCCAATCCCAAGGTAAAAAAGACCAAAAATCCTTGCGCTTGTCCGCGCATATGATGATCGGCTTTTTGTTCCGTATAAATCTGTCCGGTAACAAAA
>JBGTHU010000876.1:0-3938 GCA_041745975.1 Mariniblastus sp. | reverse complement strand
CTTCAGCATATCGACCAATGCCAAAAAGACGTTTGGCAACTAAGGTAAGATGTTCTATCCGACATGTGGCAAAGGCTTCAATCTGCTTAAATATATCTTGGGCTGCCTCGATTTCAAAACATTGCCATAAAACCAAAGCGCATTCAAAGAGCGCATCAATATCAGCAGGATTTTCAAGTCGCGGTATTTGATTTTTAAGGAGCTGGATACCGTCTTCGTACTGACCTGAAGCAATCAAGTCGGCGAATAATTGCAAATCAACAGCCAGAATTTCTTTTGATGGTAACATGGGATTCAGCCTAAATCGATTATGCCAAGTGAATCTTATCAGATTAATATCATCAACAAAACTTGACGCCCCGTGGCATACGACAAAAAAACAACCCTGCCAGGACTGACAGGGCTGATATTCCTACTAAGCCAAATCTGCAAAAAACACGATTACAAAATTAGTTTTTGCGGCGCCGTCTCATCGCCAAGACTGCAAAGCCACTCGCCAATACGACGGCCGAGGAGGGTTCTGGAATTTGTGCAAACGTCAGATTGTCTAACGCAAGATAGGTGCCGTCTCCACTCGTTTGGTGGAATCGCAGAACCAATTCCTGTCCCAAATTTCCCCTGTAATCGGGAGAAATTGTGTCTCGCCCCCCTGAATTGTCGCGACTCCATGTCCCATCTGCCAAGACATTGCTACTACTGTCCAGTATTGCCCAATCTACTGAAATATCTCCCCCGCCCGCCCATGCGTCCAAATCAAACGCTTTAATGTTTACTCCCGCGGTTGCCGTTGGAGTGAAGGTTATAAACGAAAATGGAGTTGCCGGAGGATTTGGTCCATCAGATCCGTGATCGAGTTGAACAACATTGCCACGGCCATTCCAATCGGTATAGGTGTCAAGTCCATATCCCGATTGCCCTCCTGACTCGCCGTCCCAAAATAGCACAATGTCGGGTGCACCCGTTATCCCCCACTCGCCGACACTAACTGTCCAGTTGCCATTGTCCGCCGCTGCGTTCGATCCATAGGACTGCCCACCGGGGAGGGGTTGGTTATCTGCATTGAATCCATCACTATGAATCACTACATCTGCGATTCCGTTTGCGTGAAAGCCTAACGCACTAGCCCCCGCCGTGGCGGCCAACATTACTTTGCGGTTCCATTTCTTAACGTTCATCTTTATCTCCCATTGTTTTGCATTGTTGCTGAAGTTATTTCAAATAGAAAAAGTGAAACATTTCCCTACCGTCGAATCAAGTTAACATTGTGAAACAAGCCATTGGATGTGTCTTGTACAATTGCCGCATAGTTTTGTAAATTCAAGACAAAATTCCATTAATTTTTCTTCAATTTAACCATTTGTTGTGATCATTCATGCCGAAACGAACCGGTCACGAGTTGTGATTGATTTAACGAATTGGCTGAAATGTTAGGGAGATCGGGGCTGGGCGCGTTGGGAGAGTAGTTAGTAGGAACGGCCCCAACCGATCTTGTCTCGGTTGAGCCGAGGACTCAAGACTAAACTGCGGCCGCACTTTGCCGTTTGGCCGGCACACATCCGGCGGACCCTCCGCCGACAATGATGAATTCATATTGCACGCCTAAATATCCCCCATTTCGACATAAACCGATTTGAGCCGCGTGTAATGATGCAACGCCCAAGGCGAATTTTCCAAACCGATCCCCGATTGCTTGAATCCACCAAATGGAATTTCCAACGGCGTGATATTGTAGGTGTTAATCCAACAGGTTCCGGCATCCAATTCCGCAATCACTCGATGGGCTCGATTGAGATCGTTGGTGAATACGCCAGCCGCCAATCCGAAATCAGTTCGATTGGCCCGTTCGATTACTTCAGCCTCATTTTCGAAAGTCAACAAGCTTAGAACGGGCCCAAAAATTTCTTCGCGAACAATTTGCATGTCATCCTGACAATCGGTAAAAATAGTGGGTTGGACAAAATTACCGCAATTCATTTCTTCTCCGACTCTCCGACCTCCGCAGGCCAATTTTGCACCCGCCTTGATCCCTGATTCAATATAGTCCATCACTTTTTGACAATGAGTGGGACTAATCAGCGAACCAACTTGAGTGGTGGGATCGAGCGGATCGCCGATTTTAAGGGCTCGCGTTGCGTCAACCAATTTTTGCAAGAAAGTCGGGTAGATTGAATGATGGACAAACACGCGAGTCCCATTAGAACAGATTTCACCTTGTGTGTAAAAATTTGCCATCAAGGTTGCTTTGACCGCGTTGTCCAAATTGGCGTCGTCGAAAACGATCAAAGGTGACTTACCACCAAGTTCGCATGTCACCTGCTTCAATTGCTGGGCCGCATTGGCCATGATTCGTTTCCCCGTAGGGACACTGCCGGTGACCGAGATTTTTTGAATTCGTGGATGTTGCACCAGCAACTCGCCGGTGCGGTGACCACCTAACACCACATTGAAGACTCCAGCAGGCAAACCGGCATCCTGGAAAGCTATGGCCAATTCGACCGCGGACAGAGGTGTCAATTCGCTGGGCTTGTAGATCATCGCATTGCCGGCGGCCAGCGCCGGTGCGGATTTCCAACAAGCGATTTGCAGGGGATAATTCCAAGCACCAATTCCTGCGACCACTCCCAGTGGTTCCCGACGAGTGTAAGCAAAATTCTTTCCCAGTTGCAGGTGTTCGCCATGGATCGCAGGTGCCAAACCGGCGAAATACTCGAGTGCCTCGGCGGCGGAAAAAATGTCGACTTCCAATGCTTCGGAAATTGGTTTTCCCGTATCATACACCTCCAGCTTGGCCAATTCGTCAACTCGCTGTCGCAGTATCTGGGAAGCTCGGTGCAAAACTCGCCCGCGTTCCATTCCGGACAGTGATTGCCATTTCGCTAAACTGGACTCTGCTGCTTGTACCGCCAACTCGATTTCTGGTTCTAAGGCAACTTCAAAATCACAAATTTTCTGGTTGTTGCCCGGGTAAAAGTTCTCCAGACAATCTCCGGATTGAGAGGCCTGGAGTCGGCCGTTAATATAGCTCGTTTGGAGGGGAAGTTGAATCATCAATCGACAGTTCGCTCTAAGAATGAGGTGGTGAAAGTTACACTGTAAAACGCCAGACAATCATGATTGTGATCATCCCCAGGAATACTGCGATTGTGGCGGCTACAGCGACTCTCAAATTGTTTTAGGGGATCCCTCTGAAGGATTCAATATTCCTGCAGAGAACAGTTTTACCCAAATCAATAAAGCTTGACCACCCAACGCCAAAACCAAGCATTATCGGTGCGAAGTCCCGACTCAAAGAGTCGGGCGACTATTCCGAGCCCAAAAAATCACAGCCTCGGAGAGCCAGGCGACTTTCACTGATGCTTAGGCAATGATCTCTTTGATCACCTTCGCCGGCTCGACGCCGGTGAGTTTGATATCCAGGCCCTGGTGCTTGACACTCAGGCGGTTATGGTCGATGCCCAACAGACGCAACATGGTCGCGTGCAGGTCGCGGACGTGGACGACGTTTTCGACAGCATAGTAGCCCAGTTCATCCGTTTCGCCGTAGGTCGTACCACCCTTGATTCCCCCACCGGCGATGAACATCGAAAAACCTTTGATGTGATGGTCTCGTCCGATGCCGCGTTGGGACATGGGCGTGCGTCCAAACTCGCCACCCCAAACAATAAGGGTCTCGTCCAGCAAACCCCGGCGTTTGAGGTCGGAGATGAGTGCGGCAGTGGCTTGGTCAGCCGTGGCACAGCACTTGTCCATGTGCTGAATCAGCCCGTCGTGATGGTTCCAACCGCGGTGGTAGAGGTGGATGAACCGCACACCTCGCTCAGCAAGTCGCCGCGCCATCAGGCAGTTGCTGGCGTAGCTGCCGTCGCCCGGAGTCGCGCCATACATCGCCAACGTTTCCGCGGACTCATCGGATAGATCGGTCAGTTCCGGCACCGAGG
>JBGTHU010000875.1:0-4284 GCA_041745975.1 Mariniblastus sp. | reverse complement strand
TTGCCGACAAATACGGTGTGTCTCGTGTTAATATTCGTATTTATCGGGCGCTGCACAAAATCCCCCCAGCTGATTACCAAGTCCCTACGATTCACGAATGGACAGCCGCCGATGATGCGTTGCTGGGTACGATGTCAGACGGTAATGGAGCGCGTCAATTGGGCATTCCGCAGTGGCAAGTGCGTCACCGCCGCAAACTACTCAAAATTCCTCCCTTTAACCGGACAGCCTCCATTCGTTGGACAGCGGCCCGCGTCGAACAATTAGGGAAAGAACCAGATCAACTATTGGCTCGGAAATGGAAATACCCACAGGTTGAAGTGCGCACCAAGCGAGAATCGCTGGGCATCGAGCCTTGTCCGCGGAATTTTCGCGAGTGGACTGAGGATGAGTTGGCGATGTTGGGAACCATGCTGGACACCGAACTGGCGCAGAAGTTGGGAATATCGCAAACGGCAGTTGCCAATCAACGAAGGGCCTTGAATATACCCCCGCTTAAACAAGCTGGACCTTACACCTGGGCCCCCAAGGATATCGAGCGATTGGGCAAAATGCCCGACTCCGAATTGGCCATTGACTTGGGACTCTCGTATCGATATGTCGGTCGATTTCGAAAGGGATTGGGAATCCCACCTTTCAAACGTGAACGCTAACATAAGCCGAAAGCACAAACAAAAACGCGCAAACAAAAGACGGATACCCGTTTCGAGTATCCGTCTGGCAGTGAAACATTTGGTTTCTTACAGCTTACGGTAAATTGTGATGGTGCTGACCCTAATTCCACCAGCAATTGGCGACTATCGGTGCCATTCGAATCCGAACACAAGCCCGACGCTTACAATATCATCTTTAAAGACGCCGCGTGGGCCAAAGCCACCGACACCGAATGCTGAGTTCGGATTCAGCGAGGTCGTCACGGTGTTGGCTCGGGCGACTCCATCCCAGACATAATAAGCTTGCACACCGGCTCGTAACGAGATGTCTCGGGCGATATGGAACGCCAAATCAAATTGCATATCTAAAATCGGAGTGAAAGCACTACCGGCATCGTAGAATTCAATAATCCCTTGATTGATTGCCGTTGACGCAATGTCGGTTGCAAAATAGTTTTGACGATTATAGGTCGTGGCGATTGCTCCGCGAGCCGATGTTCTCCAGCGTCCTGAATGTTGTACGTAACGGCCGCCTGCATGGGCTCCAAATGCGTTGTTGGTGACGTCTTGTTTGAATCGATTTGACACTAAGACGGCGTTGAGCGTTTGAGTGGTATCTTCAATCGTATCATCCGTCATGTTGAAGTAGCGGAACCCAATGAATGGCTCAATGTAACCGCCGCGGGACAATGGCTGACGGAAAAATCGATTGATTTCCACGTTAGCAAAGTAACTTTTGACACGCATCGGGTTGGAGACCAAAATGTCCTGCCCATTAGTGAAGTAGGATCCATCCGATTGCTGGTAGACAAACCCCCAGCCATCATTGGGAGTGGCCAACCAGCCCCCTTCGTAACGATTTCCCCAGAGCTCATGTGAGCCGTTGGAAATTTCGGCACCGTTGATGCCATTGAAATTACCCCCTTTGGAGAATTGGGAGTAAACCCGATCAAAGCTGGCATAAAACCCGCTTCTTGACTCCCAGTTCTCCCCCGTCGAAAATTCGATGGGGGCAAAAGCCTGAGTGTCATAGTCAAAAATTCCCGGCGTCACGAAAGGGCGAGTCGAGTTGATCGACTCAACACCCTTATGCCGAAAATTCGGGCCCGGTATATTGACCTGCCCGTGGACTGAGGTGATCGAAATCAAATAGGTCGCCAAAAGGGACCCCGCCAAGATAATGTTTCTTAAAGCCATTGCTTTCTTCCTGCCTGTGCAGTTAGTTGGACTCCGACGTGGAGACTTACGGTTCAATTTCAGTATCGGATGTTGAACTCTGCGGGTTGAACAAGAACATAGGATTTTGCCGAACATATCGATTTTTTTTGATTTGATATCATATTTACCCGAGAAAACGCTCTTCCCAGCCTGCCTAAAGCGTCTAAATTGAAATTTTTTAGCTAGTTTTGGTTGCTCTAGCGAAACCGCCGAACTAAAATTAAGCAAGAATGAACTGCTATCATCTGGTTGAGCATTGCCATTCACTCCACGCCGCTTACTTCACGTTTACCCCACACATGTGGCGATTTAATCCGAGGTTGAAATGAATTTTAGTTATTCCGCTGTATCTTTTAAGCTGAGTCTAGTTGGCTGTTTTTGCTTTTGTCTATTGGGCAGCTCGACGGTATCGACAATTCAATTGCAGGCTCAAGTTTTCGAACTCGATAAAACCGGGGTCCCAGCTCAGTATTTGCCTGACGTCGAAATTGCCGAACAAGAATTGAATAGTCGGATTCAAAACTACAGCAATGAGTTGCCACTGGCAATGCTCTATCAACTGGACAAACTCCGAATTTTAGTTCGTTTTGAACCGGCTCCAGAAGGAGTGTTAGGCTTCGCTGCTCCCACCGCTCTGGTGACCTTTCAGGGGGGTAACCTTTTCAATCAACGTCGTTATGCCGTTCCGGTTGCTGGAGAACTTACGATCAATGTCAACGAGGTTGATTTTATGATCGCCGATGGAATATTTGGGAGTGTTTTTGTCCATGAAATTTTACACGTATTCGGGGTCGGATCACTTTGGGAAGATAATGATCTGATTGCACCGCTTGGAGGTGTTGGGGCGGTTCAATACATTGGCGGGAGATACGCGATCCAGCAATACCGCATCGAAACAGAGCAGCCCTTTGCTGTCTTCGTTCCATTGGAACAGCGTGGTGGCCCGGGAACTGCTTTGGGACACTGGGCCGATCAGCCCCCGTTTTTCAACCAAACATTCACTCGCGCTTTCACGAAAGAATTGATGACCGGATTTGCCTGTGACGTAGACCCAGACACCGGAGCGATCCTTTGCCCGCCAGCTTTTTTCAGTATGACCACAGAAGGTTCACTGGCCGATTTGGGTTACGCCATGTACAAGCTTAATCCGAATTCCACCCCTCCTCCGGTAGGTCAAGCTGGTTTGAATTGGCCCAAAATCACCGGTTCAGGAATTGACCCCTTTGTCGGCGGTCGTCCCCAAGGTGGTGAAGAGGATGGTGGAGGTGGAGGCGGAGGTGGCAACCTGGGCTTCCGGTTGGTGAACATCCAAAGAGTCTATCGAAAACACCAAGGGGTAGGGGAAAATGTGCTCCCGCCACCACAGGCTCCCGGCCAACCGCAAGACCCCTTCCGCTTACGCAATCATAGTTGGACCCAAAATTAGCTTGAAATCAATTTGAGCAATACCTTAATTCTACCAACGCCAGAGCCATCTCGTTAATTTTAAACGGATGGCTCTTTTGCTTGATATGGTTTCATGGCCTGATTCAGCCAATGAGCGTGAATGAGCGTTAAATCCAGTATGTTTCATGTATCGAGGAGTCCCTTTTGTCCGATTCGAAATCAGAAAATTCTGTCAATGTGGTTTGGCATCCCGCTGCGGTACAACGACCGCGTGGTTGCGTGTTATGGTTTACCGGGCTCTCGGGTAGTGGAAAGAGTACGATCGCCAACGCCGTTGACCAACGTTTGTCGGAGCTGGGTCAATTTAGTTTCGTACTGGATGGCGACAACATCCGACACGGCTTAAACGCCAGCCCGGCTATGTTGGCTGCAGAACATGGTGAAGAGTTCGCCCATCGGTTCGGGTTGGGGTTCGCCGCTGCAGACCGCGAAGAAAACATCCGTCGCACCGGCTGCGTGGCGGAAATTCTCTGTACCGCCGGATGCTTTGCTCTAACCGCATTGGTCAGCCCTTACCGCAAAGACCGCGAATTGGTTCGTAGGCGAGTCACGTCGAGTGGTTCCGCGACCGATTTTTTGGAGATTTTTGTGGATACACCACTGCATGTCTGTGAACAACGCGACCCCAAGGGACTGTACCAAAAAGCTCGTGCTGGGGAAATCAAAGGCTTCACAGGGATCGACGATCCCTACGAAGCCCCAGAAAATCCCGCTTTGCGGCTGGATGGGACGCAGTCACTTCAGCTCTTGGTCGATCAAGTAATCGAACATCTGAATGCGATCGGCAAAATTATCGAAACATGATTGGTGGTCATCCGAAACATAATGATCACCTTCCGCCCGTGAGTTGCAAAACGGCTACCGCAACCATTTCAGCAAGGCCCTTTAGTGACATTGAAAATTTCGTTATTGGTCGATTTTTGAAGTATCCGGACAGATTCCCAGAAATAAGTCCGCAAGACGATTC
>JBGTHU010000874.1:0-3481 GCA_041745975.1 Mariniblastus sp. | reverse complement strand
CGATGTTGGCAGTTCGCATCTGCCGTATACCGTGTTTTGACTTTCGATGGTTCCTCGCTCAATGGCTCGGTCTTCTAAAGTACGGCGTTGGACGAGATACGAAGCAATTACGTCTGCCGAGGAAATCCCAAAGGGAGAAATGAGATTGGGCAAACGAGGCCACAACAAGACGATCGTCGGAATGGCGACGACCAATATTGAAGTTGTCCACCAAGGGAACTGCCATTTCATGATTCTTGCCAGGAGATAAATGATGATACACGGTAATGAGACTTTCAAAAAAGCCAAAGTCTCGATGTTTTCCTGTCACAGCAAGCGGAATGCAACCGCGGCTATATTTTAGGCAAAATGGACTTGAAAGTCGAGCAGAATTACGATTCGGGTTGGATTTTCTCCTGTGGTTGGGGTTGAGGTCCTAGCGGAGGTTCTGGCAGTGGTTCTGGCAGATTTTCGGCTGGATCTTGTTCGAGTTCCAGTGAATTCTCTGTTGCGGGAAGTTCTGTTAGGATTCCGAATTGCTTGAATTCTGGAAAATACCTGTTTTCGATTTCTTCCCAGCCCTCCAGTTGTCGCAATCCGTCGATTTCGTTGATCCACTGGCCTTGATCGTCGAGGTACAACAGTTCCAGAGCGACAAACAATTGCATTTTTTGGATACGATATCCAATCCAATCAGAAATTAAGGCGTTTTTGGCATTCAACATGCCTTCCAACGATTGCAACAAAATAAGTGTTAGGTTGGCTTCGGCAGAACGACTTTGCCGCAAGTCGATTTGGGCCTGTTCAACTTGACGGGTCGCAGTAACCACTTGCTGGCGGGAGATTTGAAAGTTCAGTCGACTCAGCTCTAACTGTCTCAATAGCGCTCGAATCTCATTGGCGACTCGATCTTGTTCGCCGATGAAGTTGCGAGTTGATCGCTGGTATTCAACTTGAGCGGCACGATAAGCATTTCTTTCATTCAGCCGATTCAGCGGTCCATCCAATTCCAATCCTAACGTATATCGGTTAGCGGAGGAATCGATTCGAAAGGCATTGTTGCGACTGGGATCACTTCCCAGAGCGACTCCGCCTGATACCGTCAAGTCGCTTTCCAGAGCATTGGCAGCCACTTCGACTCGACGGAATGAGTCCATCACTTCTCCACGTCGGTTCATTAAATCGTGTCGATTGGAATGAGCAAAGTTGATGGCTGCTTTTTCATTAATGGGCTGTGCTTCGATGTCAATCAAGAACAGCCGAATCTGAGTCTGGGCGACAAAAAGATCAGCGATTTCGCCACGCAAATCATCGCCTAAACCGACTTGCAAGGCGTTCCAGGCAACCACGGCAGGGCTGTCCTGGCGTTCGGCCAGGACTTCCTCTAATCGCAAATCATCAATTTTTCGATCGGGCAATTCAAATGGCAAGTTGTTTTCAGATAAGGGAACTTCCGTTACCGATTCGGATTGAGGTGAATCCAGGTATTTTTGGATGCTTGACTCAATCGCTTGATCAGCCTGTTTCCGTAAACTAAGGCTGTTTTTGAATTCCTCAACTCGGTTACGCAAGGTTTTCGCCAAAGATTCTTGTTGTTGGCGATCCAATCGATCATCAACGGATAGTCGCTCGGGATCGATCTCACTTGCCAACCGAATTTCCCATCGTGACAATTCCTCTTCAAGCGCAGGAAGGTAGTCGGCCGTGCGGGATCTCAAGTCGAGGTATCGCTGGTACCAAAATTGCATTTTCTCGCGAGGTGCTTCCTCGGGAGGCAAAAATTGGACTAACTCTTCATAAAGTTGTTGGGCTTCATTCTGCAATTCGGTGAGTTCATTGGAAACGAGATTAAATGGCTCTAACAAAGACTCATCAAACTTGATCGGCACCCAAGAAGGGAGTCCGATCTGAAACTTAAAATTGTCTTCAACGGTGATCAGGTTTTGCTCGGACGACAACAGCGAACGCCGGCCGTTTTGATACGTTTGGAATACGGTATCGACTTGAACTTGAGAGACAATTTGAAGTTGCTCGTAGAATTCGTGCTCGATTAAATTTTGGCGCAGGTTCTCGACGTTAGTACGGGTGTTGCGGATTGCTTGTACTTGCGTCAACAGCCCCAGATAGGAGGTCGACACATCGACGTAAAACTGCCTGCGGAAGCTAGCGAAGTCACGTACGATGTACAGCAAGTTCCGCTCCGCTTGCGTCAAGTTTTCCAACCTCACATGTCGAAAAGCCCCCCTCAATAAAGGTTGCGTGAAGGTCGAAACCAAGGAAGCCGACCCCGCCTGCAAACCTCCCGGTCCAAAATTCCAAACAAGGCCGTTGATCAAATTCGTGGCGAATTGGCCACCACCAGCCAGTGCACGAGTAAACCCCAATCGATTGGCTGTCGCCGACAACGTCCGCTGGTTTCCCAAATCGGCACCAGTTGCATCATAGCCGATTCCGACTCCGCCAGACCACTGGGATTGGAACTCGAATTGGTTCCCAGTCAGGCCCAACGCGGTTAGGTAAACCGCTTCAAAATTGTCTTGGTATTGGCGACTGTTGATCAAGGCCAGATCGATCGCCACTGTTTGTGATAGCTCAACCAGCCCCTCTTGGTTGCGCGGTAAGTGATCGAGCCATTGCGGATTCTCAAAATCTTCACGGGTTGGAATTTGAGAATAGTACCGGCCCACGGATCGCCCACGCGTCGGCCCTTCCAGGCAATTCATATATCTCGCTGCGGCCGGATCGTCACTCGGCTTGGCAGCGCAGTCCTGTTCGGCCGCCACATACATTCGTGATTGCGGCTGTGGTTCGACATTGCGACGGGGCAACATCCAACGCCCATCGAATTGACGACTGCCAATTAAGTGATACGACTGTCGATCGGCTTGTTGGCGAAAATGGTTTCGCGAACAACCTGCCAAGGCCATTGCGATTCCGATTAATCCAAACGCCACGCCAACTTTCCAAACTTGACTTGATGGGAGGCAAAGAGTTTTGGGTCTGTTTTTAATAATCGTGATCATAGTCCAAGTCAGCTTGAACGGTGTTGCATTTTAACGCGGCACAATTCTATCGATTTAAAAACTGTGAAACAAAGCGCACTCCCCACCTATTTCTATCGACTTGACAATCGGAAGAATCGTCAAAAAAGGTGTAAACGGACCCTTCCGATAGGCCATTATCGACTGTCGTTGATAGAGTTTGAGGATTGAATCGAGTCTGCCGAACCGATTCCATTGCTGTTGGGATTGAAGAGAAAGAGTGCTAGCTCACGCATCGCGATTTCAGTGAAAAACAGGTTTGAAATCTATTGGCTTTCGATCAAAGCCAACCTTCCCGACTGGACAACGGTTCGTGCATGGCTTTGCCGAACGCGATCTGTCCGCGAGCCGCGTTCTGTCCGCGAGCCGCGATCCGTCCGCGCGCGAGCCGTCGGGTGTGTAACGGGATATTCCGACCCCAAATGTTATCATCGTCTGGGGTGGTTCCAAATCCCTTGGAA
>JBGTHU010000873.1:0-12574 GCA_041745975.1 Mariniblastus sp. | reverse complement strand
TCCTCATGTATTGAGTTCACCGGTGGCTGTGGAATCATTTCAATTGGATTTAATTCGGGCAGTCAGTGAGTTGTTTTTAAGGCATCAGCAAGCGACTGATCGACACTCCACTCGTTGGCTTCGTCAAGCGAAGTTAGCAATCGAACTGGCCATCCATGATCCCTCCATGATCTTATCCATCTCGGATCTGGCACGGACCAGCGGCGTGCCCGAACGGACTCTGCGGACTGCGTTTCAACGCTGCTATGGCCTGTCGCCCAACGAGCTACTGCGCATCCTACGTTTGAATCAGGCTCGGCAGCTTCTACTGGCAAATTCTCCCGACCAAACTTCCGTCACACGGATTGCCTTCGAACTTGGATTTTGGAATCTGGGGCGGTTCGCGGGCACTTATCACCAACTGTACGGTGAGCTCCCTTCAGCCACACTTCGGAGATCCGCGTGAGGCGGCCGAGACCATTCCAGGCCACTCGCGAGAGGCATGTGAGGGGAACCGGTATATCCTACGTATCGTTCCCTCGATGACGTTCAACATCTCCGGTATCACCAACAGATCGGTTATCCAGCCAAAATTGCGTACCCCCCTGGTATACAGTGGACCCATGTTCAATTCGCAAACAATCGAATTCCTGACTTGATTAGGGGTTGTTCGGCCAAATCCTCTTTATCTCAAAACGATCTGCAGAAAACCATAAGGCTTCATTTAAACGACAATGATGGGTCGACTCCACTGCCGAACGGGTGAAGCAGGCGATACAGTTTGGCTTGGTCAGTCCCGAGCAGCAATTTGGTTTCATCGGCAATCGAGCCTCCCATTGGCTCGACGGAAGAAAATACGAGGGAGAAAAAACGTTAGTCTGGAGGAGGACTTGAAGTGAGCAACTTGTACCCATGCTGAAACTGAGTATTTTGTAACACTTTAGCCAATTGGCAAAGGTGGGCCGGCGCTCGCGGTTGAATGAGAAATTTATGTTAAAAACCTTGAAAAATTTCCCAAAAGGGGAGAGTGCTCACTGTTTTTCGCGAGCTGGTCCCACCCTACATTCCGCTCGCCAATCGGCTGAAGTGTTACAGTATTTTTACTCATTGAGCCATATCGTGTGTTTTTTAGAAGTTTCGGTAGAATTGTGCCAGTGCAGCTTTTTTGCTCGAACTTTCATTTTCTTGTTTATTCGGACGAATGAGCTATCCATGGTTCATGTCGGGTCAGGCCAAGAGGCGTTTTCATGTTGAAGAATAACTATATCAATCAAAAGAATTCGATTTTTTTTCCCGGTGCCCTTTTGCTGTTTTGGCTGATCGGCATGATTTTCTTGATGGAACCCAGTCCCTTAAAGACACCGCATTGGCTGGTAGAGACTCTCCAAAGTATGCTGAGTTTATCGGAGCCCAACGCCAGGATTTTTGCGACGATGGTGTTGCGGGGTTTTGGGATTGGAATGATTGGCGTTTTGTTGGCGGGTGCACTGCGGGCTTATCCCCTGATTTGGAGTGGGCCCCTGGTGATGATCTTGACCCCGGTCTTGGCCCTCAGCGTCAAATGGATTCAGTATGGTTATTTTCCTCTCCGGATACAAATTTTCTTCATCGTGACCGTCGCTTTGTTTGGCGCGTTATCGGGGTTGTCCCTTCACCGCAGTGGAATCGCCATTGTAGTTATGGTGATGTTTGTCGTCGGGCTTTTCGCTTGGGGGGTGTCGACGGGAATCAGCGATGACCTTGACGAAGCCGCTCGAGCAACGGGAATTTTTCTTTTGTAGCGAGCCGACCAAGTTGCATCCGGCGATGAGGCCTTCCAACAATTATTTGTTTTGGCGTTTTCCTTCGCGGAAGATAACTCACATGGTGGAGATCCTGTTTTTCACAATCAGGCGGCGATTTTAGCTTTGGGAGTCATCTTGGGTGACGACCAAGTGGCCCGAATCGGAGGGCGAGCGCTCGATCCGGAATTCCAACAATCACGCGAGGCCTTGCGGCGGCGGGTCACCGTTCATGGTCGGGGGGATTTGCCGAGACATTATTGGGTCAGCGCGGCGTTGACGGTGCTTTCTGGAGAGGATCGAGCCTTGGCCGTCGGCATTGCCAAAGAAGTGACCGATTCCCTACCCGGGGGATCGGGTTTTTCTTTTGTCGACATGGCCGCCAACCAAGCGGGCATTCGTTTAGCGGTTGTGGCCACAAAAGATCGGAAATCTGCCCGCAGTCTTCAGTTGCGGCTGATTGATTCAGGAACACAGTATGAATTCTTTCCGGAAATCGATGGACTCCCGGAAGATATTTCCAATGCGGATTTTCAAAATGTGTATGGAGGGCTGGGCGGGGCAAAGTCCCGCGAAATTTCGGCAGAGATTGAGCGGCGAATTAACGCTTGTAGTGGATTGCGTCAGTTTTTATTGCAACCGTTCGCGGTTGGCAAGGGTTGTTGAGGCTCCTGCCGAAACAATCGTGGCTCATTGTGTGGTGTTAGCAAATCATTGTCTCGGCAGGAGCCTCGACAGCCCTACAAATTCGGCCGATTTGGTGACACCATAAATGTCCATAAATGGCTACTTTTTATTTCCCTAGATTTCCCCAGTCAAGCCTTTCGCCAATAACAAGGAAAGTGGCGCAGCCTTGGACGCCGTGGAGAGGTTTCGGTTTCGCATTGGGCAAAACCTAATTGAGCCCGATTGCCGTAGACCTGCTCCCCGACAACCACGCTTTCATCGTTTGATGCGAATCTGCCATGACCGAATTGCTATTCAGCCTGATCGGCAGGCTTTTCCAAACGAACAAGCGTTCTTGTTTCCCGCTGCGTCGGGCTAAAGTGCACCAATACGGGGACTTCGTCATTGGTCAAGTTGTACAACCCGGATTCCACAACCAGGGTGTCATTCCCTTCGATCTTGATAGCAACCCGCTGTGTTTTCTTGTCGACCGACCCGAGGACTGGGGTTACCGTATTGGCGATGAAGTCCTGGAGGTTTCCGCGAATAGTGCCCTCCTTGCTGAGAGCCAACTGAACGACCTTGTCCGCGTTGGTCTGTCCATCGGCGATGATCGCAAAGACTCCCAAGGGCAACCAGTCATCGCTTGATTCCGTTGCACCTTGCTTGGCAAGCTGATCGGATTGCTGATAATATTCTTCTTCGGTAGCTACAGGTTGGTCGTCTTGATAGACGGTACCGTCATCATAGGTAACGTTGCCACCGTAATCGTAGTAGGCCGCGTCAGACGAACAGCCGCAGTATCCGCCCAGCCATCGCCCAGGTTGCCGTTGCCCAAGCCGTTGTAGCGACTGCCCATTGGCCCGGCCACCAACCATTGGGATAAGTCGTTGCCCAACCTGGACCAAAAGCATTCCAATGCGTATAAGTACCGTTGACCGCGGCCCATGACTGACCGCCGACAAACTGGCCATTAACAAAGGAGCCACCGCGACCACCAGAAACGACGTTGCCTCCTGGTCCCATCACTGCGCCACCGGAGACCACTTGGCCGGTGCCGCCGAAGTAACCATAACCCGCGCGGCCCGTAACAGAGGTATAACCGTATTGGTTTCGAGTCCCTGTCACCGAACCGCCTTGCCGGTATCCGCTGGAATCTGCGTAGCCGCCTCGCACGTTGACGGCTGTGTTTCCAAGGGCATCTTGCGCACCCGTCACGCTTCCACCACGAACGGCCGAGTTAACACCATCGGTGGCTCCCACAGCTCCGGTACCGCGGACAAAGGTCTGCCCGCCGGCTGTTTCCACCTTGATGCCTCCAACAGCTCCTCCGACGGTCGCACCGCCGGTCGTTGTGCCGCTGCCGCTTTTTCCGCCCACTGTAATGGTCGAGCCCCCTGCGGTCGTGTAGGACCTTTGGCCTCCACCGGCGGGCAATTGGCCAGCCGTCGGAGGTGGCGAGCTGGAGCTAAAGGAGCTTGTACGCCCTTGAGGGGATTGGTTCAAGAAACTTTGAAGTTGCTGTTGACTGGGGCGTTGGGCAATCTGGGCCCCTGCAGTGCCACCCGTTCGCAAACTGCTCTGGGCACCAATGGAACTTCGAGATTGAGCAGCGCCAGTTACGGAATGACGTGCTGCAGAATGACTTGGTGCAGAATGACTCATCGATGGACTGCGATTTGCTGCGTGCATTTGGGACGACATGGTTGAGGGGCGGGCGAAGCCAGCCATACCGCCTGCACGCCCGCCACCGCCACGACCCTTCGCTATTAGCGGATACATGAAAGTTTTGTGTTAAGAAAGCATGATTTTGGACCAGTGGCACGTCATGGCGACCGTCGACGCTTCCGATTCATCAAGCCATTCGCCCACCAACCACTCCAGCGACACCAACGGACTTTGGACCGCGACTGTATGGGTAAAGTCCACATCGTGTAGGCTGTCAATCAACCACTTGCCGTCTTGCATCAGGTGTACGGCAGAATAGCTTCTATGAAGTGGACTCGCCGCCAGTCCGAACGACATGCGCGATCCCGGACTCAATTGCGACGCCCGACGTGACCAATCGAACCGACTCGACGAAGATACTCATTCGAGTCGGTGGACTCGAGGCGAAAAACTCTTGAAACATCGTTTGATTGGCTTCGCGGCCAATAATTTTCTCGCCTGAATCAGGCAGTACATACACGGCCTTGGGGCGCCCAAAGTTGCGCAAAACTTGCTGAGTTTTGCCGTTGCTTGCGGTTCCTCCGGTGAACGGTTTTCATGAAGTGTGCCGAGACATTCTCGGCGAGAATTTAAGCCGCGGAGCTGTCCCCAAAACCATACAAGGTGATAAATGAATTTTTTAAGTACATTAAAAGTGAGCGTTTACGCTGCTGCCTGTGTCGCCGTTGCGATCATCAGCTTTGGATCAGTCGCCCAAGCTCAGTCCGGTGGATCGCCGCTAAAACTAGACCGCACTGTACTTCCCATTCAAGAACCCATCCCTCCCGCAGTGTCTGTGATCGACGTTCGCCAAGCTACCCTGCCTCCACGATTCGAGGTCAAGGCACCGGCGGGGGCTCCCAACGTTTTGCTCGTGCTAGTCGATGACCTTGGCTTTGCGGGGACCAGCGGATTCGGTGGGCCGGTCAGCACTCCGAACTTCGACCGAATTGCCGCCCAGGGGTTGCGATACAACAACTTCCATACGACAGCCATTTGCTCGCCAACGCGTGCGGCGCTGAAGAGCGGACGCAACCATCACGTGAACAACATGGGGGCGATTATCGAGACGGGGACTGGCTTCCCTGGAAACACGGGTCAGATCCCGAACAACGTGACGCCCGTGGCCGAGATGCTCCGGCTAAACGGCTATGCCACTGCGGCATTTGGTAAATAGCACGAGACGGCCGCCTGGGAGGCGAGCGTTGCCGGTCCGTTCGATCGTTGGCCGATCCGCCAGGGTTTCGACAAGTTTTATGGGTTCCTCGGCGGCGAAACCAACCACTGGGCTCCTTTCATCTATGACGGCACCCACCAAGTCGAGCTTCCCGAGGATCCCGATTACCACTTCCTGACAGACATGACCAACCAATCGGTCGCTTGGCTTCGTCAGCAGAAGGCGCTCACTCCAGACAAGCCGTTTTTCATCTACTACGCCCCGGGTGCGGTGCACGCGCCGCACCACGTACCTGCCGACTGGATCGCGCGTTGGCAAGGTAAATTTGACCAGGGCTGGGACACGATGCGCGAACAGATCCTCGCTCGCCAAATTGAACTCGGCGTGGTGCCTAAGGGAACCAAGCTCGCTCCGAAACCTGAGGCCATTCCCGAATGGGACTCGCTCAGCGCCGACGAGCAGCGTTTGTTTGCACGACAAGCCGAAGTCTTCGCCGCGTTCGTCGAGATGACCGACCACGAGATCGGTCGGGTCATTGACTCCATCGAACAGACCGGACAACTCGACAACACCCTTGTCCTGCTCGTGTACGGCGACAATGGCACAAGCGCCGAGGGGGGCCGCAATGGCATGTTCAGCGAAATGACTTACTTCAATGGCGTGCAGGAAACCGTGCCCGATATGTTGAAATTCATTGACAAGTGGGGTGGCCCAGAGACCTACCCGCATATGGCCGCTGGTTGGGCTGTGATGTTCGATGCGCCCTATACCTGGACCAAGCAGGTTGCTTCCGACCACGGTGGCACCAAGGTCGGCATGGCCGTCAGTTGGCCGAAGGGCATTCAGTCCAAGGGGGAACTTCGCACACAGTTTCACCATGTGATCGATGTAGCCCCGACCATTTTGGAAGCGGCCGGCCTTCCTGAGCCGAAGATCGTCAATGGTGTGACGCAGCGTCCCATGGACGGCGTAAGCATGGCTTACAGTTTTGAGGACGCCCAAGCCAAGGAGCGGCACAGCACACAGTATTTCGAAATTTTCGGCAACCGGGCCATCTACCACGAGAGTTGGTTTGCGCGGGCGATCCATAGAGCGCCGTGGGAGTCGCAACCTCGGCGTGCTCTGGACGACGACTCGGCCTGGGAACTGTTCGACACCACTAAGGACTTCAGCCTCATCAATAATCTTGCCGCTCAATACCCGGAAAAACTCCAGCAGCTTCAAAATCTCTTTTTGGTGGAAGCCGAGAGAAACAACGTCCTGCCGATCGATGACCGCGTCCTCGAGCGTCTGACCGCGGAATTGGTCGGTCGTCCCGACCTGATGGGCGGACGCACCTCACTGACGCTGGCCGAAGGCATGACTGGGATGTCCGAGAACGTCTTTCTGAACATCAAAAACAAGTCCAAGACGATCACCGCTGAAATCGACGTCGCTGAAGGTACCGTTGCCAACGGCACCGTCATCGCCCAAGGCGGACGCTTCGGCGGTTGGTCGGTGTATGTCAAAGGCGGCGTGCCCGGCTACCACTACAATTTCTTGGGCCTCGAACAATTCCCCATTGTCGCGGACGAAAAACTTCCTAGCGGCAGGTCTACCATCCGCTTCGAGTTCACCTATGACGGTGGGGGTTTTGGCAAGGGTGGAACAGGCACGCTCTTCATCAACGACAAGCAGGTCGGTACAGGCCGCATCGAGCGGACCCAACCGTCGATCTTCTCCGCCGACGAAACGGCTGACGTCGGGATCGACCTCGCCACGCCGGTCGTCGAAGCCATCGGTTCTGAACGCAAGAGCAAGTTCACCGGCAGTATCCCAAAGATCACTGTCGAGGTGAAATAAGCCTTTGATCTAACCGTTTTGAAGGCCTCGAATCACAGCTACCAGTTTAACGACAAGCAATGAAAGTAATGAAAACAATGAAGTCAAAATACCCCATCCACCTAGCTTCTCTGGCAACGATTTTGCTTGCGATTTTCCCGTTCATCACTGCTAACGCCCAAACTCAGTTGAGTCCCGCGGAAGCTCGCGCTATCGCCAAGGAAGCTTACATCTACGGCAATCCGGTAGTGGACAACTACCGGATTCAGTACGCCTACTTCGTGGACAAGCAGAACCCGGAGTATAAGGCGGATTGGAACCAGATCACCAACTTGGCGCGTGTCTTCACACCGGAGGACAAAGCAATCCAGACGCCCAATTCGGATTCACCGTATTCCTTTATCGGGATCCACCTGCGGGCCGAGCCGCTGGTTCTGACCTTGCCGGTGATTGAGAAGGAGCGTTATTTCTCGTTGCAATTCATTGACTTGTACACGCACAATTTCGCCTTCGCCGGGAGCCGCACTACGGGTAATGCCGGCGGGGTGCTGCTCGTCTCCGGGCCGGACTGGAAGGGCGATGTCCCTGAGGTTTTTACGAAGGTGATGCGTTCGGAGACACAGCTCGCTTATGTGCTGTACCGTACGCAGTTATTCAACCCGGCCGACATCGACAATGCGAGCCAGGTTCAGGCTGGCTACAAGGTGCAAACCCTCTCGGCATATCTGGGAAGACGGGCACCCGTAGCCGCTCCGGAGATCGCGTGGATGAAGCCGCTGTCGGTGGCAGAGCAGAAGACATCCGTGGAGTTCTTCAACGTCCTGAACTTCGTCTTGGGGTTCTGTCCGAAGGTGCCATCCGAGGCAGACCTCATGACCCGATTCGCCAAGATCGGCGTCGAAGCTGGCAGGCAGATCGATGTCGATGCCCTGTCTCCCGAAATGAATCAGGCCCTCGCGGACGGCATCGCCGATGCCTGGAAAGAGCTGGACTATCTTCTGAAAACGGATGTCGCCTCCGGCAAGATCACATCCGGTGACCTCTTCGGAACGCGAGAGTACCTGAAGAACAATTATCTATACCGCTTTACCGGTGCGGTTCTCGGCATCTATGGCCTCTCGAAAGACGAGGCGATTTATCCAATGTACCGAGTGGATGCCAATGGTGCGCCCCTCGACGCGTCGCAGCATAGCTATACGTTGCGCTTTTAGCCGGGCCAGTATCCTCCGGTCCATGCGTTTTGGTCGGTGACGATGTACAAACTGCCCGAGAGTCTGATGGTGGCCAATCCCATCAACCGTTACCTGATCAACTCGCCGATGCTGCCCAACCTTGAGAAGGACGCTGACGGGGGATTGACGATCTATATTCAGCATGAATCGCCCGGTGCAGAAAAAGAGTCGAACTGGCTGCCCGCGTCCAATGGGCCGTTTTGGATCGCCATGAGACTGTATTGGCCAGATGAAGCTGCGCTTGAAGGAACATGGAAAGTTCCGGCCCTTGAGAAGGTTCAGTAATCGAGCATGTTGACATGAATCACCCTGAAGCAGAAGACTCTGTTGAAAACCGGACACGCTGCCATGCAAGCCGAACAGCAATCCATGATGATGACACGGGAGGGACACCTCGTCGGCACTCATGAGTCCCGAGCAATGTCAAGGACTGCAAGTCGAAGGTGCTGGCAACGATGGTTGAAAATCATGCTATTCTCGTCCAACTGAAAAGACTTCCGTGGGCGATCTCCCCATCAGAAGAAGCCCAACTGGCGATCAATGGCGATCAATGAAAACGTCGTTCTGGTCGAGGTTTCTGCTGGCGAAGTGGTCGTTTCTCCTGACGCTCCGCCGGAAGATGTCTATTTTGTGTTACGGGGGAAATTGTCGGCCACGATCTGAGATACCTTTGGAAATCTGGTTTTGACGCGGAGTATTATCCGCGGGATGTCCGTTGGCGCATTCGCGATGGCATTAGGGCAGGAAGCAACGGGGGATGTCTCGCACCACGGCGGCGATTGAAGCTGCCACAGCCCATTCGATGCCACTGTTGGGTGCGACCGTGAGCGGTGTGATGGCCTTCTTTCCCATCTACGCTTCTACCGAAAGTGCCAGAGAGTATTGTGAATCGTTATTTCAGGTCGTGGCCGTGGCTCTGCTGCTGAGTTGGGTGCTGTCAGTGACGATGACCCCCGCGATGTCTATTTGGCTGTTACCTGACCCGCAGGGAACAACGAACGGTTAGAATCAGTATTATCGAGATGCATACGGTGCTTCTCGTCGCATGCAGGAAGTGGCGATTCGCTGGCGATGGACAGCGTTGGTGGGAATGATCGGGTTGCTTATCCTATCTTTGGGCGGCTTCCGATTTGTTCATTGGCCAGGATCCGCCTCGGTTCTACCTTCCGGTTAAACCAGAAAAGCCCTATCCGTCTTATGCACAGCTGATCGCCAATGGGCGCGATTACTGGACTTGCCGGAATTGCCGTACTATCACATCCGTTATATGGGCTCGCGGCCCTATCGCTTGTGCTGTCGCTTTTCTTTGTGATCGAAGGCGTTTGGAACATTATTTCATGCTTTTCATATCGACCTGCCTCCGGTTGGATGGCTGTTCTTCTTAGCGGGGTTTTAGGATTAGTGTTAGGATTAATGATTTGGAACCAATGGCCACTTTCTGGCTTGTGGGCTGTGGGAGTTTTGGTGTGAGTCGATTTACCATCCACCGGATTTGCCTTAATCGCTTTGGCATTGACCTGGAAAAGAGCCAAGCATTTCATAGAAGAAAAAAAGCACTGCGATTTCGGAACGAATCAAATCGTCAGCAAACCGAGTGGAAGATTGAAAAGCCAGATAAATTACAAAGGAAATTCGCCATGAACCATGTCATATCAGAATCCAAATGTATTTTGGCACTATCCTTTGGCGTGTCTGCGGACCGCATGCCAGCATAGACACGAATCGGGCGTTGCGCTACGCGACCCCAAAACTCACTGATTTGTTCCTGCGTTGGTCCGCCGGCAATAAAATTTTTCCCGCCAGACCGATCGAATCCCATCCGATCAACGACTTGGGACTGCCGGTCGCAGGCGGAATGGTTGGCTGCTTGATCCCCTCATCCACTAAACCATCGGCATGTAAGAAAATCGAGTCGGCAATGTGCAGCAGCCCTCGAACGACGATGCCGTTACCAACCAGAATCAATAGAGACCCAACCACGAAGACACTGATCACAAGGCCAACTCGGCGCGGTAATAGTCGGGCAAACAGACCGGCCAATCATCCGTTAAAGCGAATAATCCACCTCGCTAATGCGATCAGTATCGCGCCACAGAACAGGGCAATCGCGAGAACCGGATGGGATAGGAAGTTTCTGCAATCGGCATATTCATTAACTGACGGATGGAGTTCTGCCAGAAAGTCATAGGCCACAGACTGCTGGCGGTTGCAAAAGCAACCACCAGCATGGTCGCAATTTTGAGTATTGCTTGCCAGCGTCCGTTGGGGGTAAGACATTCAAGAAATTCGTAAAGCACAAAAATCGAAACGCTCAGGCTGTATCCAATGGCGATTGCAATTCCGGACAGGATTCCCTGAAATAAAAGGGCGGGGTAGCAACGAGGGACTATTAGACTGCGAATAAAACATCGTTGCCACGATCAGTCCGATAAAAAAAATTCCAGTAAAGACTCAGCTGTTTCATCACGTCAGTTCAGAGACTTGCCGATTTCTCACTATTCCAAAAACTCCACCTTGCCGGAATTCATGTCGTACATCGCCCCAACAATCCGGATCTTTCCATCTTCTTCCATTTTGTTCAAAATCGGGCTTTTCCGGCGGATGTCGCCAACGGTTAGGCGTACATTCTGCACCGCGACCTTTTGCACGAATTCATCATTGGCACTTGACTTCAAGCCTTCATAGTCGGAGAAGTGCTCGACCGCCGGTCTAATATTGGCCAGCATCGGGGTGATGTTGCCAAGTTCGACGCCGTCAATTGCACCTTTGATTGCACCGCAATGCTGATGACCTAGTACAAGAACTAGTTTCGCGCCAGAAACCCTACAGGCAAATTCCATACTGCCAAGAATGTCAGTGTTCTCAAAATTGCCTGCCACCCGGGCAACAAAAATATCGCCGATTCCCCGATCAAATACATCTTCAACAGGAATTCGGGAATCCAGACAGGACAAAATAACAGCCTTGGGAAATTGGCCCATTGCCGCTTCACGGACTGCTTTAGAGTGGTTTCTCGCGGTTAACGTCCCTGAAGTAAATCGTTCATTGCCGGTTTGTAGAAGTTCCAAAACGGCCTCTGGAGTTAATGCATCCTGTTCCGCTCTCGTCAAAACACGTTCTATGCGAGGCACAACTCCCTGAGTTGACTGGACATCATCCTGACGGTTGATGGTTTTCGTTGTTTCTTGACCTCGATTTGTGGTTGGTACGATTATACTGCCAATCAATCCGCACAACACAAACCGGTAAAATAATACATTCAGGCTCATGGGTTCATTCCTTAACTATTTTCTGGCGGTATCAAAAACAATTTGAGACGTCCTGCCGATTAGTTTAGTTATTGATGATGTCGAATGCCAGGGGTAGGGAACCCCTCCTCAATGAGGTACAGCAATTAGAAGCTATCTGAAAAAGGGGTCAGACCCTCTCCAGACAGCAGTTATCCATCTTCGGACGACCGCTTTTACGTAGATTTTACCAATCCACAACCCCCTTTTAAAGAGTCTGACCCCTTTTTCAGATAGCTCCTAGAGGCCGAAATGTGTTCACATTCTATTTAGCTCAACCTCACTTTCGAACGGGCGGATGGAGCGAATCCGGCGACTCATTGCATAAAGAATCACTTCTCGGGGGATCGATCAGCATTCTTTATCCCTTCATGATTCACTCTCTATTCATTTTCGTTCAAACTCCAACGAGGCTCTCAACTTTAAATCGAAAGAGTTTTGTAATGACTCAAATTCCCTTCCTATTGGGGACGGTAAATCATAATTGTGGATCATGACTTGACAAAATTGTAGCCGCGGCTACAATAGGAATCAGCCGGCTCAAGTTGTGGCCGTTGAATGGTATGGTTTCGACCTCATGATCAAATCAAAATTGACTAGTGAAACCGTTCGGGGCTTGGTTTACACACCGATTTTCCCGGTGTTGCCAATTCGGTAACTTTATGCAAAAGAAAGCGCAATAAACGTCGGTTTAATTACATCTAAGACTGTTCGGAAACGCAATTGGTTCAATATTGCAGCCGCCATCTCGCTGAATTATTAAGTAAAAGATTGAGAAGATTATCATGAAAAACATTCAATTTTTGCCCTCGCGACGGTGCGCGTTGGGATTTACCTTGGTCGAATTGTTGGTGGTAATCGCCATTATCGGCATCTTAATAGGAATGTTGCTCCCAGCGGTGCAACAGGTTCGCGAGGCGGCTC
>JBGTHU010000872.1:0-7789 GCA_041745975.1 Mariniblastus sp. | reverse complement strand
AAAACATGAGCAGCTTTATCTGTCCCGACAATGGCAAGCGTTACGACATTTTTGGCAAAGGGGGAGCCCGAGAATATGCAGGTCAAGACAACATCCCATTTTTGGGAGAGATCCCAATCAACATTCAACTGCGCGAGCGAGGTGATCAAGGAAAGATGAACGAGAATTTCTTTGATCCGGAAATCGCTCCCTATTTAGAGCAAGTCGCCTATCAGCTGTGCAAAACCTTAGCAGCAAGAAACATCGCCAATCCACCCGTGCGAGAACTGCCGGTCATCGGTTGAGAACAACGACAGACCGTACAAGTCAGCACTCGTGCTTAAATAAACTGACATAAATCGTTTAAGGTAAATGATGTTTTTCCGCAGAAACACGCGACCCGTAAAATTTGCATGAGGCTCACGACCCGCTTGTCTGGCCGGGACGAAAGTAGGGGAAGCGAAAAGGACACAACCGACCCAGACAATAACTTATCGAACTTTCCGACCTGCTGGATCGAGAGATGGTGCGGTAAAACGTGTGCTAATTGGGCCAGCAACGATTATCCAAAAAATTTAGGGCCATATTACCAATGATTTCCTTGGTAACGGCCCTTTCTTGTTGTACCCAAATTAAGACGGGTCGCGAATTAAATCGCAACCGCCAAACACAAACTACCTTTTGGTAGCTTTTTTCTTTGCGGCAGCCTTTTTGGCGGGAGCTTTTTTAGCAACTGCTTTTTTGGCAGCAGCTTTTTTGGCGGGAGCCTTCTTAGCGGCTGCTTTCTTGACAGGAGCCTTCTTAGCAGCTGCTTTTTTAGCAGGAGCTTTTTTGGCGGCTGCTTTCTTGGCGGGAGCTTTCTTGGCAGTTGCTTTCTTGGCAGTTGCTTTCTTAGCGGGTGCCTTTTTTGCTGTTTTTTTCTTAGTGGCCACAGGACGTCCTCCATTGTTAGACCGTTAAACTTTAACCAAACCCCCGGCGTCATTGCCAGGTACTAGTTTGGCTCAGCACATTCATTGAATCAAAATTCAAATCAAATTTTAAGATTAAATTTTGACCAACCATTTTTGCCGTTGAACATTTTCGTAAAACTAATTTGAAGCACACGATGGTTCAAACAATTCAAAAAACAAGTTGATGAATTGCCATAGTTTTATGAAACTAAAAAAAAAATTCAATCTTGTTTTCGATTTTTTTTCGATTTTTTTTTTAATCGAGCACCTTTAATTCAACACTCAAATGGAAACAAGATTGCGCGGCGAATTCGGCCCGATGCAAATCCATTTTTTCCAATAAAAAAATATCTGCAACGAGTTGTAATTACATGCTGTCGGCAATCATTGAATGTCGAAAGTTAAATAGGAAATTGCAACCAAACAAAAAAATAATGATCGGCGAGATCAATCGATTCAATACGAACTTCAAGCTCGATCCAATACCTCCAAGTCAAACAACAAAAACTAAACAAACAGTTAGAAATTTTGCAGCTTTCTTAGGTTTGTTCCCAGGTTCAATTTTAATTCCAATCGAATTTTTAACTTGCCATCAATGTCAATTGCGATTTCGATTCAGCAACCTTGAACAGATTGGATGAAGCAGTGATCGTGTGTCGAGGAGTTCACTTGCGAAAACTCCCTTGAAAAAAAAGCGTACCTGCTATGCAAACGTTATTGCTTAGAGAAACCGAAGCGTTTTTAATTAATTGCCTGAGACGAGCACATGGAAGGGATTAAAAAACACGCCGCTGTTGAAACGAAAAAAAAATTAAAAAAAACAATTTTTTTTTATCATTTACTGACACTTGAACTGATTCATTGGTTGAATTTGAATTTCTGATAAAATTAAAAAAACAAAAACACATACGTATCATCAGTCGATATGCTTCCACGAGACCATCCTATCAGCGCTTGAAAATCAGTTGACGGACTCCCGAGGTTGGGGCATTCAATCGGAAATGAATCGCCACTACCAACGCGGGCCTTGAAGCTCCATGAAATTGGAATAAGCAATGAATCCAAACATGATGGCGATAAAGAAACTTTCTAACTGAAAGCTCAACAAGATCATGCCTGCACAAGCAACCATGGAGATAATCAGGCTTTGTTTTAGGCCGTTCCAGGGATTAGAAAGAATGAACCATTGGCGCACGATTTGTCCGCCGTCTAAGGGAAAAACGGGAACCAGATTCAGCAAATTGAGAAATATATTCAGCACAATTCCCGATAAAAATGCCAAATGGATCGCTCCCCCATGAGGAATCGCGCTGTTGGCGAACGAAGGAACCGGAATAAATCCCCAAATCCACCCAAATTCGCCCTTGAGGCTGATTACCAACAGGCACAGCACCGCAGCCAAGATGAACCCCGCCAAGGGACCAGCAAACGACACGATCATGCGTTGAACTGGGTTCAAGCTACTAGGATTTTTACCCCGTGCTCCCCCCCACCGTTCGGGGATCGCCAGCCCCCCCAACCAATACAAAACAATCCGCGAGTGAACGCCAAATTGACGAAATGCTAAACTGTGCCCCAATTCGTGGATTAGCACCGAAATCCAAAACACTGCCACCACAATCAACATGCCGATGCCCGGGTTTACCCCGCTGAAGCTTTTCACAAAGCCACTTCCCAACCAAATGGGTAGCACGAAAAACAAGGGGTGGGTGCGGACGCTGAAACCAAAGAGTTTAAATTCCAAGTCGTAGCCCGTTTCACCGGGTTCTTGCAAGATCATCGTTCATTCTCCAATACTGAATTTGGGTGGCAGATTCGAATCGTGGCTCTGATTCATTGGTTTCTAACCACCTGCGGTCTGATTCGCCCTGTTTCGCTGTTTGAGCGTTGCCAATTGTACTGTATCACGATGTCAGCTGGAAGGATGACCGAACTCCCTGCCAACGGATAGTGGTTGCCAGAAATTGGCTTTTGGTGACAATAACATGCTTGTGGTAACCGACGATCATGTTGGTCCTCTCCCCTGAAATCCATTTTGCGCCGATAACTGAAAACGTATGAACCTTGATAACCCGGATTCTCTTTCCCCCCCCATTCAAACTGGCTCGCCCGCTGCTTGGTACAACAACCCTTTTATGAAAACATGCCGGGGTGAACCGACTGAAGTGACCCCGATTTGGTTGATGCGGCAAGCCGGCAGGTACATGGCTGAATATCGGGCTATACGAGAGCAAGTTGGTTTTCTGGAGCTCTGCTACAACCCTCAGTTGTGCAGTGAGGTTATGTGTACGGCTGTCAATCGTCTGGGTGTTGACGCGGCGATCCTATTTTCTGATTTGCTGCCGATTCTGGTGCCCATGGGGATGCAACTGGAATTTGTGAAGGGGGATGGCCCCGTGATCCATAATCCGATCCGCAGTTCATCCGACATAGACCAAGTCCGTCCACTGGCCAACAACGACGAACTGGATTTTGTAATGCAGACAGTTCGGCAGACTCGACAAGATTTGCCTGGCCACATTCCCCTGATCGGATTTGCCGGTGCGCCCTTCACCTTGGCCAGCTACATGATTGAAGGGGGAAGTAGCCGCCAATACGCGCACACCAAACGGTTGATGTATGCCGATCCGGCGGCTTGGCATGAATTGATGCAACGGTTGACCGATTCGATCATCATTTACTTGCAGGGTCAAGTCGCTGCGGGAGCCCAGTGCCTGCAGTTGTTCGATTCCTGGGCAGGCTGTCTATCGCCCGGCGATTATCAACAATACGTTCACCCCTACGTCTTCCGAATTATCGATAGCATCCCTCGCACGGTTCCTGTAATCAATTTTGCCACGGGGAATCCGTTGCTATTGCCCTGGTTGGCTGCGACCCCGGCTACGATCGTGGGTGTCGACGCAAAAATTGATTTGCAATCCGCCTGGAAGATGATTGGAGATGAGAAATGCGTGCAAGGGAATCTCGATCCGACAATCCTGTTGACCGATCGGCCCACGATCGCCAGGGAAACCAAGAAGATTCTCGATCAAATTGGAAAGCGGCCCGGACATATCTTCAACTTGGGGCATGGGATCTTGCCCCAAACACCCGTCGAAAATGCTATCGCGCTGGTCGACATGGTGCACGAATTTAGTCAGCGAGGATAATGGAACTTTTTTCACAGCAAGAGAGACGAGACCGACCGATGTTAGCAACTGCCGATCAAATTTTTATCGATTACCGCATCGCGACGATGGCTGCTCAACATCCGGTACCGTATGGCTTGTTGGAAGATCATTGGTTGGGTGTGGCGGATGGTAAAATAATCTGGATCGAACCGGCTCCCTGCACTCTCCCAACATCGCAAACTGAATTGATCAACCATCCGCAGCCGCCATCTCCACATTCCCTTCTTCCCGCTCAATTTCCTCTCGCCGATTCCGGGCAGTTGTATCGGGGATCAGGCAAATTGTTGATGCCCGGTTTGATCGATTGCCACACTCATCTGATTTACGGAGGAGATCGAACGGCCGAGTGGGAGCAGCGTTTGCAGGGGATGAGCTATGCGGCGATCGCTGAACAAGGAGGAGGAATACGATCGACCGTTCAAGCCACGCGAGCCGCGACTGCAGAAGCGCTTTTTCAATCGGTGCAGCGGCGGCTTGAATCCGTCATTGCCGGCGGAGTGACGACGCTGGAAATCAAATCGGGTTACGGCTTGAGCCTGGACAGCGAACTAAAGATGTTGCAAGTTGGCCAGCAACTAAAGGCCGATGCGCCGATCGATATTGAGTTGACGTTGCTGGCCGCACATGCCTTGCCATCTGAATTTGAAGGGGAGGCCGATGGTTATATTCGGCACGTCTGCCAGCAGATCATTCCGGCAGCCCGCGATCGATGTACCGCCGTCGATGTGTTTTGCGAAACGATCGGATTTTCTTTGGAACAATCGCGTCGAGTCCTTCAAGCGGCTCAAAGCCATGGCTTGCCAACTAAGATTCACGCCGAACAATTGAGCCATCAAGGGGGGGCGGTGATGGCCGCCCGATTGAACGCGTTGTCGGTCGATCACTTGGAATATCTCACCCCTCAGGATTGCCGTAGTTTGGCAAACTACCCAACCGTGGCAACCCTGCTGCCGGGCGCGTTTTATTTTCTCAATGAGACGCAATTGCCCCCCGTCGAATCGTTGCTGGAGAATCAAGTGCCGATCGCGGTGGCCACCGATTGCAATCCGGGCAGCTCGCCCCTGACGTCATTGACGCTGGCCGCTAATATGGCCTGTGTGTTTTTTGGCTTGACCCCTGAACAATCAATCGCCGGCATCACTCGCAATGCAGCAAAAGCACTCGGTTTGGCCGACTCTCGGGGAACAATCGAAGTCGGAAAGTTGGCCGATTTTTCGATTTGGGATGTCTCGTCACCCGTCCATTTAATTCATCAGATTGCTCCAGGGCGATGTTGCCAGTTGTTCAAACAAGGCAGATCCGTCAACATTGGCTGAGACGTTTATATTAACGAAACCGATTTAAGATCCGTGAAACCGTTCTTACTTTTTCCGGCTTGGGGACCAACACAGGTAAGGGTTGCACGTCGCAAACGACGCCGGCTTCCACGAACTTGGCAGGCAGAGGAAATGTTTTTCCGGTCAGTGACGCTGAATTACGCTGATGATCAACATTGCTTCGGATGTCTTGTCCCATGAACGTCAGAATTGTTTTTTCAACTTCCGGATTGGTTTGGGTTCGACCTCGTTCGTCCTCATCGGCTACCCAATCGAAAGATCCGACACATACATAGCTTTCGAACTCATCGTGGAACTCATACGCTTCGAATCCTTGGCGGCGGAGTTCGGCCGTCAGCAATGTCGCTCGCTTGGCCGCATTGACTAATTTACTTTCGGTGACCGATTGACGTTTCCGTCGTTTCGACATCTCCTCTTCCTTGATCCGTTCGATCTCGACGGGATCCATCGTTCCTCGACCGGTAAACGTCGCAACCTTGACCGAATAGGTACCAGGGCAGTTCAGTAAGCTATATTTCAATCCGACATTGTCTTTGATTAACGCACTATCCATAAATCGAGCAGCAAAGTACTCGTCGGGAAGAAGTGGATTGGCCAGCACAAAAGCGCTTCGCAACGGTCGAAATTGGCCAGTCGTTTTCCAATCGGCCCACATTCGATAGGCAGCCAATCGCTCGCCCGCCAGATTTTCGCCATCCAAAACCTCGTCGTTGATTTCTTGGTTGGCCAATGACTCGGGCCTCAGGTTCTTAATAAACTCCAACGTCTTTTGAGCTTTGGGATCATCCACGGATGAAAAGTCACCGATCAGTACGGCGACTTCCTCGAAATCAGTAACGCGGTTTGCTTTCATCGATTTAGGAATGGTCGTCTTTTGGTTCCCAGGAAGCTCCAATACTTGGTAGCCTTTGCCTCGCGATTCAATATCAAATTGAAAGTGGTGCTTGTAGACATAGGTCTTGAAACGATGACTGCCACTCAACTCATTGGCTAATCGGATTGCTCGCTGTTCTCCATCTTCTCCGGAAAACGAGGTGACCATTACTAACCAGGGCCCCGATTTTTCCGTTAGCGTGGCGATTTCATTCGATTTAGGCTTGCGACTAAAAAAAGAAAGCTGCCCAAAAACCGATCCCGCAGGACCACCTGCTAGGATCAATGCGATGCAACCGGCCAGCAAGCAATGACAATATCGATGGGGTCTGCCAAAAAACATTATTTCCCTCACTTTGAATTTATCCGTGTGATTTTTGATTTCGAAACAAACGCCCTGCGGCTGACTATATCCTATGTCGGGCGACATTTAATGCTTGAACCGTCGTATTTGATCTTGTCATCGAACCGATTCGCCTACGATCGCGCCACCGAACCACAGATTTTTTTCGATAGCGGGAAAGTAGCAAATTGAATTCGACAACGCCAGAGCAGTGATCCGACACAAAACCGATAGCATCGCGAATATTTTTTATTAAAAGATTGCCTCAAATCGAATTCGGGGACTTGATTTTTCAAAACGCGCAGATATCGTTTAAGTGATTAATGGGATTAAAAATTCCATTAAATTGGCAATCGGCCATTTATTGTTGAAAAAATTAACCTTAGTAACAACCGAGTTTTGAGATGCAATACAGCTTCCGACTGGCAGAACTATTGGGTCACAATCCCGATCCGCGCAAGCGTCCCGGAACGATTAAACAAATCGTCGAATATACGGGATTGGATCGGCATCAAGTCGCAGCCCTGCTGAAGAACGAGATCAAATACATTCCCTTGAAGGCATTATCTAGGCTATGCGATTATTTGATTGAGCATGGTCATGCCAGTCCGAATCAGCTTCCTGGGGCTCTATTTTCGGTTGAACCCGAGAGTTTTTGGGAGCTGATGGCGCGCCGGCGTCGATTGGAAATGTGCGTTGGCGTTCGTCGCGACAATTCTCAAGAGAGCCCGGAGATCTCGTTCGTGGTCGCTTCCGATGCGGTTTTATTGGGCGAGGTGCTCAATGGTGTAACGACTCTTGGGGGCACCGCCAAGTTGCGTAAAGAAGAAATCAATGCAGGATTATTGACCAATGATTCACTGCCTCAACCTGATTACCTGAAACAATCATTGGTTTGGAGTCCTGGGCAATCCGATGAAGCCGAATTTTATCGGCGGGCTCAATTGGTCTACAACGAGTTTTCCGAATCGCAAAATGATAAGGGGTTGATTGGAATTGGCAGCACCAAGAGCAATCCGGTCGTCGAGATCATTTTGGCCAAAGCATTTGACTGTGATCCATTCGTTTCCCAAGATGATTTGGCTGATCCTCAAGATCGCAGTGTGCCATTCTTCCTTCGCTATCGAGACAGCG
>JBGTHU010000871.1:0-3675 GCA_041745975.1 Mariniblastus sp. | reverse complement strand
TCGATTGGAGACGTAGTTCGGCAGCATCCGCCGACCTCGACTGGAGATGAATAGCGTCTGATCGGTATCGTCGCTGATGAAGTCGGGTCGAATATCATAGATCCACTTGGCGATCCAATCGAGGGCTCGACTGCTGATCGGCACCATTCGGTCTTTCTTTCCCTTACCGCAGCGGACAATGCTTGATCGTTCGCACGCTGCAGTTCTTCATGCGGACGGCGATGAGGAATTGCTGGACGAGGAATGCGTCGAGTTTGGGGACGCTGCGTTGTTCTTGGTGTTTGGTGTTTGGTGTTTGGTGGATTGAGACATGACTAATTGGAATAGTCTCACCGAAATCAAAATGGATTTCACTGTTTCGCAAGCTTGACCACATCCTCCCCCTCTTCCAAAGGCAATCCGACCACTGGAGATCGGATCGCCACCGACGTAGGCAGCCAAGCAAAACCCAACAATCGATTCGGTGTGTATACAACTCACGAGATGTGCAGAGCGGCTTGAATAAAAACTTGATAGCCCTTGCGGGCTGTGTTCTGCAACCAGCGTTTGCGGTATCAGCCGATCAGCAGTGACGATTACAAACCACCATAAAATTACGAATTGGCACTTGCACAGCAGCAGTTCTAAGTTATTATTAAGCTTTAATAGGGATTTGTTAGCCGCTTGCAGCCTTAATCTGCTAAAGAGCCTTCAGTCGATCAATCAATAGAAATTCTGTTTTGATTGATGTTCTCACGGTGTGCTCCTAATTTTTTTTGATTTTTAGCTTTTGAAACGGGATTGAAAGTTAAATCGAGAAAATGGCACCGAGGTTCAGCATTTTGGCCACAAGCTTTACATCCAAACCGGAGTCACTTGATGTCCACATTTTCGTCCACCAATTCTCTGAATCAAGATTCGTTGATAAACGATTCCTCAGACGATCTTTCATCGATCAATCAAGGCCAAGGCGTTGATACCGGCGGGGTGAATGGCCCAAATCGCCGTCGTCTATCGACTCTATCAGTTCATGCGGGAGAATCGCATCAAAAAATGGGTCATTCCATCACCGATCCGATTGTGATGGCGTCGACGTTCACCTTCGGCGACACGCAGTCAATTATCGATTTCATCGAGCAACAGCAGGATCGGGGTGAATACGGGCGCTATGGAGTTCCCGGAGAGAAGGTGGTGGAAAAAAAATTAGCAGCACTGGAGGGAGCCGAATCAGCCGTTTTGTTCTCCAGTGGAATGGCGGCCTTAGTCGGGTTGTTGAATGCCTTGCTTCGATCGGGCGATGAGATTATTTTTACCGATGAGTGCTATCATCGCAGTCGCCAATACTGTCGCGAATATCTCAGTCGATTTGGCGTCGTGACTCATGTCGTTAAAACGGGTGACTACCAAGCGATTGAAGCGGCCATTTCGTCCCAAACCAAGTTGTTGATCAGCGAATCGCCTACCAATCCGCATTTGAGTCTATTGGATATGGAAAGATTTGCTGCTATTGGTAATAAATATCGTATTGCCACCATGGTCGACGCTACCTTGGCGACTCCGTTCAATTGTCGTCCACTTGAATTTGGAATTGATTTTGTGCTTCATTCGGCCACGAAGTATTTGGGGGGACACAATGACTTGTTGGCGGGCGTGATATTGGGATCAGAGGATCAAACCAAGCCAATACGCGAACTCAGAGGAGTTATGGGATCAGTCAATTCACCCCACAACTGCTATCTATTGGAGCGGGGGTTAAAAACGTTCGATCTAAGGATGGACCGCCACAACCAAAACGGATTGACTGTCGCACGATTCTTGGAAGCTCATCCTCGCATCAGCCGAGTAATGTACCCCGGTCTGGAGTCTCACCCCTACCATGAACTGGCAATGCGATCGATGCATGGCTTTGGTGGACTGATCACCTTCGAAGTTGCCGACGCCGATTGGCGGGAAACGGCAGATGTAATCGACCGTATCAAAATGGCTCGCATTGCCCCCAGTTTAGGCGGAGTTGAGACGCTGATTGAACAGCCCTTGGTAATGAGCTATTGGAGCTATTCGCCCCAGCAACGCCAACAATTCGGAATTTCGGATAACATGATTCGCTTGGCATGTGGAATCGAAGACTCTCAAGATATCATTCTTGATCTGGCCCAAGCTCTTGACCGTAAGTAGTGATATCATCCGAATGGTGAGTGCGAAATTGATCCGTAGCCAGAAATTCGGCTGCTCGGCGAAAACGATAGTTGGTCGTCCTGTCCGGAGGCATACGTTTGCATCCGCAACCTCCATCGTCTCGCCGTTGAGCAACTTGGTTCCGTTCCAAGCGAAACCCTTCGGCAAATCCAATTCGATCCGGCCAAAGCGGATCGCAGTTCGTTTTCCAATCGATGTAGGGAGAGTATCGCTTGCACTCCTCACTGTCGCAATTGTAAAACCGACCGTAATGTCCGGTGTGCTGATTGAACAAGCGACTGCGATACCAGGGATCAACGGGCGAATAACTAACCGGCCCGGAGAAATAGTCCCGTATCGTTTTGCGGACTTCTTGTCCCTCCGAAACGTTGGCGCTGAACAAGTTCAAAAGAAACATTCCGCAAATCAGTAACAAGACACGGTCAAGCGGTTTTGCTCCCCAGCGTCTTACGTAGCCCAGCTTGTCAAAACGAAATCGCGAAAGCGTAATCATCACAAAAAAATCCTAATTTAATGTTGGATGAACATGATTTGATACGATTGTTGGCTCACGAGTCAGTGGAACGAGTCACGAAGCGCCAAGTTGAATATTCAATCTGATCTTTGTTCATTTGATAAACGAGCGTATTATTTATTCCATCGACTGGCTTCAGCCGTTAGATTGGGGTTATTAATTATCACCACTTTAGTTGCTGAAATCGCTATTGATGCCCCATTTTTTGATTTGCTAAATTTGGGAAATCCCTCCCAGCCGTTACATTTTGACGCAATCAGCGCTTCTAAGTGATCGATCGAGGGTTATTTCGTACAATAAGTGAACGGTCAATTACAAGACGTGAAATGACAATTATTTCGCCGGAACCACAGTACAACATGTCTGGATTCAGATGCATTCGCTTAAGATTGGTGCGGTCTCTTACTTAAACACCAAGCCGTTGGTTGTGGGCTTGGATGAAGAGTCCTCTCGTTGCGAGGTTGTGTTTGACTTACCCAGTCGTTTGGCCGATCGGTTGGAGAGAGGTGAAATGGCTGCTGCGTTGATTCCGCTGGTCGAGGCCGTGACCAACGATTATGTGATCGTTTCAGATGCATGCATCGCCTGTCGCGGCCCCGTTTGGAGCGTCAAACTATTCAGTCGTGTGCCGGGGCCGGCCATTAAGACGTTGGCTTTGGACGAAGGGTCTCGAACCAGTCGAATTTTGGGTCAATTGCTGCTGTTCAAGCGGTGGGGTATCCGCCCTAACAACGTTTCGCTGGCAATTGACCAGCCCTGGCGCAACAGTCAAGAAGATGCGGTGTTGGTGATTGGTGACCGGGCAATGAATGTCGACGATCATGGTTTCGAGTTCAGTTGGGATTTAGGGCAAGAGTGGTTCGCTCAAACGGATTTTCCGTTTGTATTTGCGGTCTGGGCGGCCCCTTCTAACTCGAAGGCCTTAGATTACCTGGATGATATTTTGACGGAGTCTCGTGATTTGGGATTAAGTACACTGGATGAAA
>JBGTHU010000870.1:0-3689 GCA_041745975.1 Mariniblastus sp. | reverse complement strand
GATTTTAGAGATTGCTCGCAGCCCAGAAGTCAGTCGCAACGTAATGAGTACACTCGGCCCAGCCCGCAAAGGGCTATTTTTTAATCCCGATAACTTCCCCGACCAAACAGCAATCGAATCAATCCAAGGTAAGATTCGACTGGCAGCACCTAATGGTGGCGAGTTTGGCAAGAGTGAAACGGTGGTGCTGAGCGTTCGAGAATCTTCTGCGGAGCGTTCTTTCGAGTTTATCCAATTGCTAGTAAGCGAAGTCGAAAAAAATGCGGAACACGTGCGTCGTGGAATTTTGGCAAGCATGGAATTGGAACTCGGCCAAGCCAAAGCCGAATCGGAGGTGGCATTAAACGCTGCCATTCAGGAAATGAAGATGATGGAACAGGAATTGGGAATCGATTCGCTAACCATGGCGAACATTGCCAGCTCGCTTCCCAGCGACAACACGCTTCGGCAAGAGATCAATACAATCGAAACGGAAAAACGGAATCTGGATACTCTGCTTGATTCACTGTTGACCAGTCAGCGGATGTTGGAAATGGCCATCGAATCACCCGCATTATTGGTCTCGGGGACCACCCCATTTTTGAAAGAACAAATCAAATTGAGTCAGTTGGCCACATCCATCGTGCAGGCTCAAGGGACATTGGCGGAGTACTCAGGAAGATACAAATCCGCCCATCCTGCCGTTCGAAATGCGGCCGAGACATTGGAGTTGATAAAGCGTCAATTGAATTCAGAAATAGAAAGCCTGCAACGGGCTATCGAGCCGCAAATTGAGGAAGCTCGACAGCGAGCGGGACGTCTGCAAGAGGAAGTCATCCAACGCCAGCAGCGACTTCGAAAACTCGCCGATTTACGAGGCAAACACATTGCGATCAATTCGGAGGTCGCCAAACGCGCCGAAACCTTGAATCAGCTGGAAGCCAATCTCACCAACGTCCGCTCGTCTCGACAAGTGGCCGATGGTTCCGCTTGGATTTCTCGGGTCGGAGCACCTCAAGTGTCTGCTCGCCCCGAAGGCATCAGTAAAAAAGGAATGCTTTTGGTCGGCGGCTGCTTGGGCTTCCTGTTCGGCTGCGGTGTCCTGATGATTATCGCTCCGCCCATGAACCCACTCGACAATCCCGCTCCCCGCTCGACCGGCTCGACCGGCTCGACCGGCGCGAATAACCCTACTCGGAGCGGTCGGTCTGGCAACGACGAACATTCACATCGGTCGAATATCGACCGTCGAAATCATGATCGTCGCACGGAATCTGCGAGTGGAAATGTGGCCAGCGGGTCTTCTCAACATCAAAGCGACTGGCACGAAAAAATTAGTTCTCTCGAAGCCGAGGCCGACATCCATTCCGCTGATGAGCGAGACGAACAATACGCGAATTCGGAAGTGGTAATTCCAAACTTAAAAGAGAAGCAAGTCAAACAATTGGAGAGATTAGAGAAACTGTTAGGTGACAAACGGCAGAAACGCCAAACCAAGCTGCCGGAGCCTTCCAGTGAATCTACGTTCGCGCAATCAGGGTCCCGCCCCGTGTCGACTGCCGCTTCCCCGCAGCTATCGGCGAGACCTAAGGTCGAACCTTTGGTCGAAGTTCCTCAACAACCGCTACAAGATTCCGATTCAGAAAAACAATTGAGGGATGACGCGGCTTCGCTACTGGAACGATTGAAAAAGGAGCGAGCTCATGCAACCGATCCACTGAAACAAGCCGAGGCCAATAACCAGGAACACATTCCAACCGACGTCCATCGATCGGCCTCAGATGCAAATCCAGCTACTTCAACCGGGACGAAAGATCGTTCGATTGAAACAACGATTTCACTGCAAACGGCGACTCGTGACACGACTCAATCGAGTCCCTCTAGTAGTTTCGAGTCGGAAGTTGAACGAATTCGAAAAGCTTTTGAAGCGTGTAAAAATAATCCTTTTCTACGTAGCGATCCTTAATCAGAAGATCATCCGCTTGCGTTCGGCTTTTATTTTCGCAAATGGGGAATGGATCGAACCTGCTGTCACAAAACAAGAAAGCATACTTGCTATCAGTGGTTATCGATCTTGATCTCTGTTGACTCATTTGGTATCGCTCAGTAGTCTTCCGACGAATCTCCATTAAATCGTAAAAGTTTGAGTCAAAAAATCAACGAATGGTTTAGGCCATGTACGCAAGGCATCCCGATCGGCATGGTTTAACGACAAATTTTTCAAAGACTACCGAGACTGGTATAGATTACGGATAAATCAAGTAAACATGGCTGAAAATTCAAAACATCCATCAAGCGGTTTCGCTGGTTCAAGTCGTCTGGCCTCTCGATTCTCAGTGGCCCGTTGGCTGTCGGAGCTCTCTGGGCTTACTCGATATTTGATCCTGTTCGTTGGATTGATGATCATCAGCGGTTCAACCGGCTGTCAATCTGGCAAGTGGGGCAATCGAGATTCGATTTTTCCCAAGCCGAACTTAGGCAAGATGGCATTTTGGAAAAAAGAAAACACCATGCCCAGTCCTCCTGCCATGCACTTTCAACCCGCTTCGGCAGGCGAACAGCAACTGGCCGCCAACGAGCCGAACCAATCAAATCAACCTTTCCGGAATACGGAACAAGAATTAAAACAATCGATGGATGCGATGGCCGCTGTGACGGAAGATGGATTTGACCGGGCGACCGAGGAATTAGCGACTATGGCTGACAATCTTCGCAATCAGCCTGCTCGTTCGCCCTTCACACTTTCTTCAGATAAAGAAATCGAGAGTCGGTCGAATCAAAGCGAATTTGCGGGCTCACGTAATTTCACGCCGAGCCAAAAATCTAATCCGATCAATTCATTGGCCGCCGCGGCAGCGTTCAATCCAACGAATGCTGGCTCCCAGCGATCAAAAGACGAATTCTCCGCAGCTCCCGCATCTTCAGTCGCCAATCAACCCGCTGACAACTCGGAAAAAGCCCGGCAAGATTTTCTGACGGCGATGAACAATACGACGACCACTTGGAACAATGCCGCAGTTGCCAGCAAAGAAAATCTGGATAGCCTGAAAAACAATCTGCGAGCTGAATTTCAACCTCAGCAAAAATTGGAACAAGTCAATTCAGTTGTCAATCAACAAGTCGCTCAGGCGCAAACGAGGGCCAATCAGTTCTTGGCACCGATCGAGGATGCTGCCAGTCAGACTCGCCACAATCTGAGCAATGCGTCTCAACAGTTTCAACAAGACTTAAACGGCTTCGGCCAGCAAGTTCAGAACCAAGTTGCCAATCAACAGCAACAACTGAATCAAGATTTTGCCCATGCCCAGCAAGAAATTCAACAGTTTCGCAATCAGTTGGCAACCACTAAACAACAAATGCTGGCCCCCCTTGCGCCGGCCAATCACTCACCGCTCGCTCAAAACGCCAATCAAGCTGAAAATCATTCAAACGTGACGCTCAATGCTAACCCGGCAGGCCAACCGGCCTCTTCCAGCCGAACGATTGCGTCGATCGGGCCGTTGAATGGCTCCTGGCCAAATGGCGATTTCCAACCCTCCGGAAATGCCGAAATGACATCTCCTTCCAATGTAAGTAACGGAGCAAATCGACTGGGCCAACAATCCTCTCAATACCCATCGACTGGTTTTTCCGAATTCAAGCCCGGCATCCCTGCAGGCAATCTGTCGCCGTTATCGCCTGCCGGTGAAACATCAGGTGCCATTCGCATG
>JBGTHU010000869.1:0-1840 GCA_041745975.1 Mariniblastus sp. | reverse complement strand
CGACAAGCAAATCATCGGCGTTGCGAAAATCAGCTTGAAAACGAAAGACTCCGTTGCCGTCTTGCTTGATTATCTGAGAATTTGATTCCGTCAAAAGAAGTTGCAGCAAGCGAGACTGAAAAACGCGAGCAGGATCGACTTGGTTTTTCTCTAAAAAATTGGGAAGCTGTCGATCCGGATAGAGCATGTAAGAGTTGATGTCCTCTCGATACATGGCACTCGAACGCAATGCGTCCAGTAAATCGCAGGCGTCTTCTGGCTTTAGCGATTGAGAGCTGAGCGCTGCGACCTGCCCCTCCAACATCTCCTGCAAGTGTTCGACATGGCAAGCTGATGAATCGAACTGAACCAGATTGTAGGCATGATATAGACCATCGATGCGCTGACTAAAGTGGATCGAGTGCTGCAGGTAGGCAAGGGACAGATCGACCCATTCGATCAATTCGGAGGTTGGCACCGACAGAGAATCGCCACCGAAACCCGTTTCATAAAGCTCCTTGCGGTAATCAGATCCCGACTGCTGTAATTGATCGACCAGGGCTCGTCGCGATTGAGCATTCCATCGGCCACAAGTTTCGGCAAATACGATTCCCATTTCCCCCTTGAATTGAGGATCAATCGAGCTCCGATGCTGTTGTAGCGCGCAAAGTAGATTCTTCAAGAAGCGAGCCAATTCATCAGACAACAAAATCGATTTTAACTCCCGTGGTTGTAAATGTCGTTTCAATAAGAGCAAATATCGTCGCAGGTAGTGGACGGTCACCATCGAGGCGCCGTTACCTACCAATGCATTGTTGGCATCGTTCCACTCGGGTCGCTGTGTATTCAGCCAGATACCAGCATCGGGGATGAAATTAGACATCTTGACCAAAGCGGGCAGTATTAGTTTTTCCCAAATGCAAACCCGATGAACATTCCCAGACCGATCTCTCACCAATCGGCCGTCAGTTCCGATTTCCTTTAATTGGGCTTCGATTCGGTTGGCAGCAGGCGAATCATAATCGATGGTACAGTAGCAATCCTGCAGAATTTGTTGATAGCTGCGAATTCGATAGGGGACGTGAGCGTAAACTCCCAATGGAAGTTCCAAAAAAGACTTGAAACCCGGGGGATCAAATTTTTCCAATGATTCAAGCAACTTGCACAAGTAGACAATTTGATGATCCCCCCAATATCCGATATTGGCCCAGGGATCGGTGGGGTCCAACTTTTCCCACTCAAAACTATCCTTAGTCACGCGGTAAGGATTATATCCATCGGCAGTCGAAGCATTGAGAAATCTTAAGATCATACCGTCCAAAAAACCAGGAAAGGAAAAACCCAACGCCTCCCAATTTTGGAAGAGATCTCGCCAATTACCTTGATAGTTGTACAAGGGTGAACCATCATCGTTTTGGATTTTGATCGAGAAAGCATTCCAGGGTCGCGTCGGATCACCGTGCCGTCGCCCCAAAGTCAATGGAAGATACTCGTGAGTGATTCTCATTAAATCCAAATCTCCTGTCGAAGCCGCCCACTTGATCAACTCTTGACGGTTACCCGAAGACTGTGGCGTTTGTTCTATTTGAGTCGCGTACTTGGCTGCGGTGGTTCGATTACAATTAGCCAGATGCTGACGCCAGTCGGCCATCGGTATCTGATAACCTTCCAATGGCGTGCCACCTCGCAGCAAATTAAAAATCACATTCGTTTGATGACGATGGCAACGAAGTCGATTCTCGCCGACTTGCAAACCATCTGCAGCGGCGATCAAACGCAGAAACTTCTCTTCACTCTGATCAATATCATGGTGGACCAAATCGAGTACGTCATCGCGATGAAGTTCCTGCAGCAAATCAGT
>JBGTHU010000868.1:0-2560 GCA_041745975.1 Mariniblastus sp. | reverse complement strand
CAGCGACACCGATTTCAAGTGCTCACTCACGCACGTGTTCCCCCCAATGATGGCGGGTTGAGTCTGGGACAGGCCGTAGTCGGCATGCGAAACGTTAGTGGATGATTGATACAATGGGTGGATGATCGTTATAATCAAGGTTGTCGGTTTATCGCCTTACGTAAATGGCGAAAATTGTAAGGAGGTGGAGGCTGCTGACAAGACCATCCTTCGCGAATGCGTCACGATGAGCATTTGTTGACTCGGCGGAAGCCTCGGCCTCCCTTTCTGTCCGGGATCGATTACAAATTTTTATTTGCCGCTCGATCAAGCTAAACCCAAAAAATTTGAGCTATGACCCTAAACGAAAACCTCAGCCATCCTGTCGGCATTGACCTTGGTACCACGTATTCGGCAATGGCATTTCTGGATAACCAAGGCCGTCCCAACACAATTCACAACAGTGAAGGAGAACTCACTACGCCCAGCGTCGTTTATTTCGATGATGGTGATTTCATTGTCGGTTCCGAAGCGATCTTCGCTGGCGAGTCCGATAGCACCCGGTTAGCCCGAGCGGCCAAGCGAGACATGGGAAGTACAAACTATCGGACGCCTATTCGTAACCGACAACTTCCACCTGAAGTCATTCAATCACTCATTTTAAGTCGACTGAAACATGATGCCGAATTGAAGTTAGGGAAGATCGACAAAGTAGTTATCACCGTTCCGGCTTACTTCAATGAGCCACGTCGCAAAGCGACCCAGGATGCTGGAGAGTTGGCCGGATTGGAGGTGATCGATATCATTAACGAACCAACCGCTGCCGCGTTGGCGTACGGAATTCAACGCGGTTTTTTGAATCAACAAGGAATGGCGTTGGCCGACGAATTGGTACTGGTTTACGATTTGGGTGGCGGCACTTTCGATGTCACATTGATGGAGATCAAAGGGAGTGAGTTCAATACGATAGCAACCGCAGGAGACGTCTATTTGGGAGGAATGGATTGGGATCAACGGTTATTCGAATACGCATCTCAGCAAATCGCCAATCAAGCTTCTGCAGCATGTTTAAATGACGACTTGTTTCGCGAGCGTTTGCTGAATCAGTGCATCCGAGCCAAAAAAACATTGAGTGCCAAAACGGAAACGGTGATCCGAATTGATTTTGAAGGACAGCGAATTGGTCTTCAGATCGATCGAAACAAGTTTGAAGATTTGACGGCCGATTTGTTAGAGCGAACCCGACTGACCACGTCTCACCTGTTACAGGAGGCTGGAAAAAATTGGCGAGACTTATCCAAACTGATTTTGGTAGGCGGATCCACGCGTATGCCCATGGTCGCCAATATGCTGGAACGCCTTTCTGGAGTCACCGTCGATCGTTCACTTTCGCCCGATGAGGCCGTGGCCCACGGGGCAGCAATCTACGCCGGAATTTTATCTCAGCAAAACATCAACTCGATCGCTGGAATGTCAGTCTCCAATGTCAATTCACACGACTTGGGCGTTTTGGGAATCGACCCCCTGACTCGAAAACCACGACAGAAAGTGTTGATTGCCAGAAACCAGCGATTGCCGATCCAAGCGGCCAAACGATTCCAAACCTCGAAAGACAATCAACAAAAAATCGTGGTGCAAATCATCGAAGGGGGAACCGAACAAGGGAAAGGGGCGACCACAATCGGGAAATGCGTGGTCTCCGACCTGCCCTCCGGAATCAAAAAAGGAGAAGAGGTTGTCGTTAGTTTCAGCTACTTGAATTCCGGTCGTTTAGAAGTCACCGCCGAAGTTCCGGCTCACCAGCGGTCTGCCCAATCGACGATCGATCGGGCGGCTGGGATGACCCCCCAGCAACTCGAAGCCTGGAAACAAAAACTACAATCAGGTGCCGATTTTTTGCGGACTGAACCAACCATCAACCCAATGACATCCCAGCCATCACTGGCCAGCCCTACAATGGCCCCAGCTCAACCAAATCAACTTCAGGCCCAATCCGTGCCCCAACCTTCCATCCCAACCCCGGCTGAAGTAAATCATCCGAAAACTAACCTCCTCCAATCGCCCGCAATCGAAACTGTCAAACCAACGGCTGGAGTGTCGGCGATCTCTGACGCGGTAATTGACGAATCGAATCAGTCCTTTGACATGAATGAAAATTCAGGGATTTTCGTATTTGGCGACGATCCTCCCAGGCCGGATGTGGGCAAGTCATTTCTGGCGGCGATTGGCGGCGGTGCAGAATCGAATATCGCCTCGACCTCGCTGGGCGCTTCCGCACTCGATTTTCTCCATGATACCGACGCAAAAGAAAAATCAGCGGCTGGAGATTCAGTACTCGATTTTCTAAAAGAGGTCAACGATTCTCCCCAAGCCGCTGACAATGACAACGATGACGCGCTCCGCGACTTCTTGAAAGAAAATCAGTAACCGATCAGGGCCGCGACCTCCCTCTCATTTTTCCCGATATTGAAACACCCCTGAATTCTCTAGGCCCGCGGTCACCAAAACATCAGAGGTCACATTTTTTCAAACACAAACGCGGTTACGCCGTAACAACGCACTCCCGCGTTCCATACCCAAG
>JBGTHU010000867.1:0-5947 GCA_041745975.1 Mariniblastus sp. | reverse complement strand
CAAAAACAAATTCCGATCGTGATTTGTCCTCATCTAAAGACAGCGAAAACGACAAAGACGATGGCCAGACCCTGGAAACCGACATTGATACTTCCGGAGATCCGACAGAGGCCAATGCAAGTCCGGCCTTGGAGATTGACTTAGATGGGATCGAAAAAAGAGCTCGCCAGATCACCAGCGGGGGCTCGGTGAGCAATTTAATGCTGTCCAAAGATGCCAAGTTGATCTATTACCAACAGGGTAATTCTTTGTATTCGGTTCGGATTGATGGCGAAGGAAACAAAAAATTGGCGGATGGTGGGTTCCGTAGTTTAACGTTGGCGGCCGATGGCAAAACCTTCTTCTTCTCGCGCGGCAATGAGGTTTATTCGATGCCCAGCGGCGGCGGGACAGCAAAGAAACATGAGTTTTCATTCAGTATCGTGGTGCATGCAGAACAGGAATGGGAGCAGATTTTCGAAGAGGCTTGGCGAGTAATGAAATACCGGTTCTACGATCCGGAAATGCATGGAAAAGACTGGAATGCTCTCAGGAAATTCTACAAACCCTACCTCAAGTACATTGGTGAAAACCAGGATCTATATGACCTCTGCAATCAAATGATCGGCGAGTTGAATGCCTCGCATACCGGAGTCAGTGGCCCTGCATCACGGGTCATGCCCAACTTGTTTACGACTCGCCATTTGGGATTCGAAGTATCGGTCGATGGCGATTACTATCGAGTCAGCCACATTTATCCTCGCGGTCCTGCCGACAAGGAGTGGCTGGAATTAAATATCGGTGACTTTGTTTTAGAATTGGATGGACAACCGATTCCCGCCGGTACCAATCTCTATGAGCGACTGAATCACAACTTGAACGAATATACTAATGTAACCGTCGCCTCGCCCGGAAAATCGGATGATCCCAAAATGCAGGTTTTGGGGGCCAAACGACAGTTGCGAATCCGTGGCACAAACTCCCTTAATAACATCAAGTACGAAGCCTGGGTCGAAGGAAACCGGGAATTGGTCGACCAGTGGAGCAATGGCAAAATCGGCTATGTGCATATTCGTTCGATGAATCAACCTTCATTGCGGCGTTTCGAGACGGAAATCAATCAGTTTTGGAACAAAAATGGAATGATCATTGATATTCGTTACAATGGTGGCGGCAACATCGATCAACAGCTAATTGATATTTTGGAACGCCGCCCCTACGAGTACTGGAACTTCCGTGACGGCGGACGAGCCCGCGGTCGCCGGCCAAGACAAGCGATCGCAGGTCCTCAAGTCATGTTGATCAATTGGCGGTCCGCCTCCGATAGCGAAGTCACGCCGCAAGCCTTTCGAGACCTGGAATTAGGTAAAATCGTCGGCAATCCAACTTATGGAGGGGTGATCGCAACAGGAAGCCATTCGTTGATCAACGGCGCCAGTATCCGTACACCCAGTTCTTTGGTTGTGACCTACGATCCGACTCAGCCACACAATTATGGTTTGAATCTGGAAAATTATGGAGTCCCCCCGGACGTATGGGTCGAAAACACACCACAGGACGAGCTGGAAGGGTTTGACCGGGAACTTCGAGTTGCCGTTGATGAGGCCCTGAAAATGCTACGGGAAGGGAAATGGCAACACGGCGAATTGGATGGCGCTCCCGAACCGAGTGATACCGAACGACTTCCCGATGTGTCGGTCGAGTCACGAAAGAAATAGAACGGTTCGAAGTAAAATCAGCAAGGCTCCGCCATCTGGTTGACAATGCGGTAGTCCGCGAAGGGTTGCCGGATTCCTTCAACGAACCACCTTTTAGATCTCGTTGGCGTTGTGATTCCTTTGTCCATAATTCCTATGTCCGATCAAGCGGAGGAAGTTTGCGAACGATTGGGAACGGACTCGCTGTAGGAGAGTCGTCAGTAGGAGCGCCCCCAGCCGAGTTCGTCTCGGTTAAGCCAAGATTAAGCCAAGATTAAGCCCAGATTGGGCCAAGATTGGGCCAAGATTGGCGCTTGCGACGGGTTGCCGGCTTCAGCCATGAAAAAAAATGCTAGCGTTTCGCTAGTCGCCAGGTTGGAATTTCCTCAAGATCGATTCGTTATATCGGCTTAGTATAAACTCTTTGAATTACTACGATTCGACAGCCCCTCTCCGATTTTCGCGGATTTTCCACTCCTGCCGAATCTTCCCAGATTTCATTCTATTGACGCACGGCCCCCCATCACCATTAAAATGTTGTTGCGGGATGTCGAACTTCCATTAATTTTTAACTTCCCTAATTTACCTCTACCGGAGAGCCCAACATGTGTACCTATTTTAAGCCCATGTTCGTTTTAGTTTTAGCATTTGCTTTTTCACATTCCTACGGGTTGGACATCGGATAAAAATAACTACAGTAACGCTACTACGCTTTCTGGAAGAGCCACGGGCTGGGGCGCGACAAGAGCGAAGTGGACCGAAGACGATTTGTTGCCAAATGGAAAGGAGTTGGAACAATGACCTCATATTTGTTCATTCACAGACAACTATTTTTATTTCTTTTTTTAGTCGTTATGGCGGATACCGACTTGATGAGTCAGATCGAAGAAAGTCAGAGTTCCTCGGGAATTCTTCTTAAGCTCAAACAAGACTTTTATAATAAGTTCGACAATTCAATTTCTTCGCTGGATCCGATCCAACTTCTTTCATTGATTCAAGTTTATGAGAATGAGCTTGACAAAGCCTTAAATACCATCGAACGAACTGATTACCTTGAGGAAAAACTGAATATTGCAAATCGCTATTGGGAATACAGGGATTTCGAGGGAGCACTTTCGGCTTATGAAAAGATCGCTACCCTGGAGCCAAATTCTCGATATGCTGCTAAGGCATTTATGATGCGAGGGTGGATACGATACGGCAATTTAAGAGATCCAAAGTTGGCCATCGTTGAACTTGAAAAGTCAGCGGAAATTCTTGAGGCCTTGAGAAACGTTCCCGTTGGCGAAGTTCATGATTATCAGGTCAATGAAATTGCTGGACAGGTCTTGAGCTATTACTTTTCCAAAGAAAATGACATCCGGAAGAAATATGATTCGTTCAATCAGGAGTTTCAGGAATTTCAAAAGAAGTTGCGTAAGGAAGACAATTTGAAAGTCGAGCATTGGATTGTGGTGTATCGTGTTTGTCAGCAAACACTGTTGCTAGAAGCGCATCATTATGAAAAGCAAGGTCAGAATAAAAAAGTCGCGACAGTTAAGGAGGAATTGGAAAAAACTTGGGAAGAAAAAAGAAACAAGGGTGTTGAAGGAGATTTTGAAGTTGTAGTTCCGACTACATTCTCGATCCAAGTAGCAGAAAAAATTATGAGCTTTCGAAACAAGTTCTGGCCAGACTCAAAAGATGAAGAAGATGAAGAAGATGAATCCTCAAAAAAAGTTGATTCCAGGACGAAAACAAAGGGACAGGGGTAATTGGCACTGTTGAATTTTGATGAGTGAGCACTTCTGCCATTGACGCGATACGATTTTTCTTGAAAAAATATTATCTTTCTAGAATCTGGCTTGCGTTATTTGCCCGCTCATGGCTAAGGTGTTGTCTTCCTTCGTTCCACGTCCGTGTAAAAGCCAAAACATTTTTCCATGTCAGGTGATTTCCTAAAAAACGCGACCATTCGCCCCAGCGACTTCCAGAAAATCAGGCCGTTTATATTCAGAGCAAGCTCCAAAAAGATTTTGAGAATATCCAACTCGCGCTGACTTGGACTCCGATCCGCCATGATTCATCCTGTTTGCTTAAATGATTTCACATTTTACAACTAAACTATTAGTTAAGGCAATTGTTGATGCCGTTCAACAGTGATTTTTGGAAATTGTTGATATTCCCCCCAATGACTATTTTTGTAACCGTTACCGTTAGACAGGTAAACCAATAAAAATCCCCAACGGGTCGGTACGTCTCCATGGCGGCTTGGCGGATGCGGCTATCGATTTTATACTAGATGCATGATCTAACGAGTATTTTATCATCTATCGTTCACCCGTTCCGCCTGTTAAATGACCGCTGAATCCACCCACCTGCCCAATGATCAACATTCTCCTGCGGTCGATTCTTCTGGATTGATCGGTGTCATCATGGGGAGTCAGTCCGATTGGGAAACGATGCGGCCTGCGGCTGAAGTGCTACAACAGTTCTCCGTCCCCTATGAATGCCGCATCGTGTCGGCTCATCGGACTCCCCAATGGATGTTCGAATACGCTCAATCGGCCCAATCGCGGGGATTGTCAGTAATCATTGCCGGAGCTGGTGGTGCGGCTCACTTGCCGGGAATGGTGGCCAGCCTGACGACGCTGCCAGTCTTAGGAGTGCCGGTGCAAAGTAAGGCCCTTTCGGGGTGGGACTCGATGCTTTCGATTTTGCAAATGCCGGGTGGAGTACCGGTGGGAACGTTGGCAATCGGTACGGCTGGAGCCAAAAATGCTGGACTGTTGGCGATACGAATTTTGGCACTGCATGACGACCGACTCAAGCGGGCGCTCTCTCAGTTTGCTGAAACCCAATCTCGTAACGTGCTGGATAATTCTTTCCCCAAAGATTCCCTAAACAACAGACTACTTAGCGACGAACGTTAAATCAATATGTCGGACAAACCGAATACGATTCTCCCCGCGATTCTTCCTGGCGATACTTTAGGAATCTTGGGCGGCGGCCAATTGGGCCGAATGTTAGCTGCCGTGGCCAAGCGAAATGGTTACCGCGTTTGGGTCTATACACCCGAATCAAACTCACCGGCCAGTCATTTTGCTGATTGGACGGTTGTCGCTGATTACGAAGACGTCGATCAATTGAAACTATTTGCAGCTCAAGTCGATGTGATCACTTTCGAGTTTGAAAACGTACCGGTTGAACCGCTGCGGTTCATCGAACACGATACTTTGATGCGTCCGGGTTTGGATGTCTTTGACACCGTCCGCAGCCGCATCAATGAAAAATCATTTCTGGCAAAAAACGACATCCGCTGTGCCCCGTTCGCAGTCATTGAATCCGTTGAGCAGTTGAGGTCAGCCGCAGAACGGATTGGTTTGCCAGCGGTATTAAAAGTGTCTGCCGGCGGATATGATGGCAAGGGGCAATTTGTCATCGACGACATCAGTCAATGCCCAAGGGCCTGGGAAACACTGGGTGCTCAACCGGCGACACTGGAGAAGTTTGTGGATCTGGCTTGCGAGATATCGGTCTTGGTAGCCCGCGATTGCCACGGTCAGATCGAGACGTTTGGGCCGATCGAGAACTATCACAGCAACCATATTTTGGATTACTCGGTGGTTCCAGCGGCCGTGACCAGCCAAGTGCAAGATGCAGCCGTTCTAATCAGCCGACAGGTTGCCGACAAAATCGGACTGGTCGGATTAATCTGCGTCGAATTTTTTGTCACGGTTCAACAAGAAGTTATGGTCAATGAAATTGCCCCTCGACCTCATAACTCGGGACATCTGACGATCGAGGGAGCGGTGACCTGTCAATTCGAACAGCAATTGAACGCCGTTTGTGGTTTACCAGTCGTTCCTTTTCTACTGCGGCAGCCGATGGCGATGGCAAATTTGTTAGGTGACATCTGGGCCAATGGCGAACCACATTGGGAACGGCTGAATCAATTCCCCCAGGTCAAGCTCCACCTATACGATAAATTTCCGGCCAAGCCCGGACGAAAAATGGGGCACCTGACGATCATCGCGGATTCCCGTGAACAGGCGATCGACGACGTTTTGGCCGCTCGCGATCAATTGGCACGTTAATTTGTAACCGTTCACGGGTGAACATTGCCCGACAAAATTGACGAAATATGTAGGGAGGTTGGGAGCTCGTCTCGCAGACGATTCACTTTTCAAGATCTGCCCTGAATGGTTGATAACCGTTTACGCCTTGGGCGTCGAATGAATCGGACGGTATCAAACCAAGGCAGTCAATGTCGGACATGACGGAAAGTCTGG
>JBGTHU010000866.1:0-2421 GCA_041745975.1 Mariniblastus sp. | reverse complement strand
GCCGTTTGACCGATCGTCTGTCCGGCGTTGCGACCAAAGTTACCGACATCTCGACCGAAGCCATCGACGTGCCGGTGCACATCGCGGCCGACCGTTTGGGCCGTTTGACCGATCGTCTGCCCGGCGTTGCGACCAAAGTTTCCGACGTCTCGACCGAAGCCATCGACGTGCCGATTTACATCCCGACCAACCGTTTGAGCCGTTTGACCGATTGTTTGTCCGACGTCTTTACCCCACGCACCAACATCTTCGGCTCCGCTGACAACCCCTTGCCCGATCGCTTTTACATCGACTTCGACTTCGACCCCGATTTTGCCACCGACGCCCAATCCAGCCCCTGCGCTTCCTCCAAGGCGTAGCTTTCCATCTTTGAAACCGGCGTTGACGCCCCCTTCGATACCGACTCCGGACCAAACTTCACCGGTTGTTCCATAGCCGACGGGGCCGATGTCAGATCCGAGAGTTGCGCCGGCGCGTCCACCCGAAAAGCCTTTGATACCGACTGTCGCGCCCTCTTTAGAAATCCCCGCGCGGGCATCAGCCTCGGTTGCCAAGGAAGCGCTGCCAGTCAGACGGTTGGTAACATTGACTGAACCAATTTGCCCGCTTTGCGAGACCCCTGCGTCAGCATACAAACCACCACCGGCGGATGCAGTGCCACCCACAAATTTTTCTCCTTTGGAATCCATCTGAGCTCCCAGTTTTGCACCCGTGCGACCGTCCAGCCCGACCCCGGCATGGCTGTCCAAATTGACACCATTTTTCGAATTGGAGGTGGATCCTTGGTGTATTGGAACCTGGTAGTCGGATTTCGATTTGGCTGCGTTTCCCTGCCCCGTTTGAGACTGAGGTTGATTGCTCAATGAACGGCTTTGGTTGGGAGCCACTGTTGAATGCGAATTGGGAATGGTCAACTGCCCAGGCCGTGTCATTTGCGAGTCGTTAGCAACTACATTGATTCCGGTATGATTACTTGATACAGGTTTTTGGGTAACAATCCTTAAACGAGGCGTGGACTGGGATGACGAATTGCCACTGGTAAGCTCCTGGGTGATCCCCGTTGAAGCCAGGCACAATGCCAACAGTGCCGACAAAAAGTAGTTGTGAATCTTCATGTAAACTCTCCGTTTCTGGGTTTTGAGAAAAATTTGGAATCTAGTTTGCTGAGGAAGGTGAGAACGTGGGTTAAAAAATGTCTGCCCCCGTTAGGGAGTCGGACACGCGATTCGGCAAAATGTTTGTGGTAAGAACATTTCGACACCTTGTTTGCATTGCCTTACTTGGCAAACATGACAGGGATCTCTGAGACGGGTTGACCGTTTGCCAAGATCAACTGAATAGTTCCCGGCATCGACTCTGCCAGTGGCAAGTCGGGAATGCGAATCGTCGCTTCGTCATCACTCCACTTAACAACTGAAGCCTCCAACTTAGAATCTCCGATGTTCACTTGAACCTTGCCGGGCTCGGTCCCCAATTCAGAGCCGGCCAATTCGAGTTCCATCCCCATTTGAACGACAGGTAAATCAGCCGCGTCGGCTTCGGCTTGAGCGGTTTCAGATGCCGCACTGTCTACCGGATTGTCTTCAGCGACCGCCAAACGAATGGCCAACTGTTGCACGACTTGTTTTTTCGAGTTGATCACAGCGATCAATGCGTCGGTCGGCTCCACCAGGGGCAGGTTCGGGATCACCGCATCCACACTGGTATCGCTCCAGGAAGTTGTTTTGGCAAGCAGAATCATTCCACCGACTTTCACTCGCACGCTCCCCGGATCTTTCCCAAAGCCTTCACCGTCGATCGCTACTTGTTGACCGGTAAAAACAGTTGGCAAATTCTCCGGTCTGGTTTCAGTTCCACTCGCGGGATTAGCAGATTGATTGCTTGTCGTTTGCTGCTGTGCAGGGCGCTGGCCTTGAGTCGCTGGCTGAGCCGGTTGCTGGGTTAGAGGTTGCGATGGATAAAAGGTTTGGTGGTTATTCACCGGCCGCACTTGGATGGGTGACTGGCAAATCGGTGGATCGATTGGGCGAATCACGACAGGTGGATAGGGCTGCGGATTGATGATCGGTTGAGGCTGCGGGAAAGGCTGCGGGAATGGCTGTGGGCGAGGCTGAGGTTGGGGACCGGTACCATTGAGCCACTTTCCATGGTCGATGAAGCCTGGGTTACCTTGCTGCCACCCTCCATGGTCATTGAAACGTGGCAATTGGCCTCCGATGGCACCTTGAATCTCGCCGCGGATCTGCTGAGCTCCTCGTTGGACTCCACCGCGCAAGACATTTCCCAAGTTGATCTGACCCGACGCTGAAGGCGGGGGAACGACCAATAATAAGCCTATCGCGATTAACGTGAATGTTAAAATTTTCATCTCTGTTCTCCATTTGGCTAAAAAAAAGCGGCCTTTATGAACCTAAATGGGCT
>JBGTHU010000865.1:0-3524 GCA_041745975.1 Mariniblastus sp. | reverse complement strand
GGTGCTGAACCAAGTCAGGTCGGTCTTGCAAGTACCTCGGGTTCTTTGTGGGCACCCCGTCGACCAAACGAGGATGAGCACTACTGACCACAAACTCCGCTGATCGCCTATCATGGGCTGCTGTCCCCTGCGGTCTTTCCGTCGCCAGCTCACTTGAATCTGAATTGACGTCGGCACACGTTTGCGCAAACTCCATCAAAAACTGTTTCATTGGATCAGAGAACAGATCAAAATCAATCACATCCGCCACCAATTGTCGGACTTCAGGTCGGCTGATCGGTTGAAAGTTACTAATGAAATTACCGGGTTGAGCCAACTCTTGTTCCGTCATTTTATCGAGGCCTCGATGAACCGCATCATCGGGTCGCTGGAACAAACGATACTCGCAGTTGGCTGCAAATTTGTAGCTGTTCGTATTCGCCACGGCGGCGCCTAAGTTCGCCAGCCGCTGACGAGGAACCACCACACTGACCGAGATGTCATCTTCCATCTGCACTTTGGTGGCTGCCGCAAAATCTTGCCGCAATTTGAACGTCCGCCACTGATTGTCAGTCAGCCCAACTCGAAGGTAGGTTCCGATTAATCGCCTGCCATGCATCTTCAATTCATGACCGGGAACCCCGTTGACAATATCGACGCCAAAAATTTCTTTCCAGTTGCCCTCCATACCCGGTTTGATGAATCGTTTGATGATCAACGCCATGGCATAGATATGATTGGGAATTTCCGCCAACCAGCCGTTGTACTGGTCGGAAAAATCGGGAGAGGGAGTCAGCATTTTGATGACGCTGCCTAAAGATCGATTGGGATCGAGAAAGCGGCGACTGGTGATCCCCTCATAGCTGGGTCGATTTTTGTAGTCTTGATTCCAGCGTTGTTGGTAATCGAAATCAAAAATTTGACTTAAGCGTTCAAAATCATCTCGTTGATTGGCAACCACTATCGGACCGTAAATCATGTAGTCGCGTAAACTCTTGCTAATCTCGCTCTTGCCGCCGCCGCTGACCGTGCAAGGCTTGTGACAGAATATCCCCTCACCAACGGTTCCAATCAGCCGCCAAGAAGGGGCCTTGGGATGTTTTTCCAAACGAATTTGGAAGCCGCTAGGTGCGATGTAAACTTGATAGGGATCCAACGGAATGGAATACTCCTGGCTGTTGCCAGCCGAGTCACTGTAACTCCATTTAACGCATTTTTCCGGAAGGGAGACAAAGGCATTCTCCGGTATGTAAACGATCGATGGATAGTTTTTATCAAATCCATAACCTTGGGGTTGAACATCGACGAATTCTGCATAATCGCGGGCGACTTCGGAAAAAATCCTTCCATTGTAACGTCGACTGTTAACTTGGAACTCCTCTCCAAGAGAATACGAGGCAAACGCTAATGCTCCCCCCGCATGCTCTTCTTCAACTCCTCCCATCAAATTCGCCGCATAACTGATCTGCGTTTTGACTTCTTTCTTGCAATAGCCGTAATAATTGTCGGCAATCAAAGTTACGACAACACCCGAATCATCGCGACACGTCAACTTGAATGCACCACCATCGTTGTACAACTCGTCAGGCTCCGTCCAGCACATCCGATCGGCCACCTGCCGTGGCGTGGCCTCGCTGATAGGAGGCAATCCCAATGACTGCTTGGTCAATTTCGTCAGATGCGGTGCCAAAATCACGCAACCGGTATGACCGCTCCAACGCTCGATATCCAGCGCTGCATCGTTTAAGGGACTTAGCGGGTTTCCTGCATTTCCGAAAATCGATTCGACAAAATCCAAGTTGCTAATCAGCGAACCAGGAACAAAAAAGCGAATCTCCATCCGCTTTTCCCGACAATAGCCGGGCACCTCAGGACAAACCAAAGGCCGCATCAGCAGCGACACCCAAGTCGCTGCCGGCGAACTCAGTTCCGACGTGTAGGGCAATTGCAATAACTCTGCCGGTGCCGCCAAAGCTGCATTGAACAGGCCAACAAAAGCCTGTTTGGGAACTTCCCGCTTATCCAAAGGAATTGGCAATCCACCCGCACAAATATGGAACGTACCGCTGGTGGTGCGACGATCACTAGCCGGATTATTCAAAATTCCATTGCCGCAACGGTGACTTTCTACAAGCTTGTTGCAAAATTTATCACCGTCTCGCGGTAGACTCAACTCGCGAGCCATTCCATACCGATCCAATACAAAACTACTGGCAGGCACTTGCAACGGAAACCGCAAGTCCTGATCAGCAAAGTAACGATTCAAAAATGCAGAGATACGCTGGTCGATTGGTGCACGCTGTTGATCCAACAAGACATCTTTCGTTCGTAAGTCATCCAACAGATTGCGAGAAAAGGATTCGCTTGGGGACAACTGTAACTCGTTTTCATCTAGCAAACCTGCAGCGGTTAGTCTGATATTGATGTAAGATTTCAGTTGCCGATATGCCTGCTGCTCACGCCATGGTGTTCGGTTCCAACCGACAATTTCATCCAGTTTCTCAAAATCAGGTATCGTTTGCATACTATCCTTTCGATGGTAATTGTTGGCAATCATTAATTCCTTGGTTTATTATCCATATTTTATCAAAACATGAAACGCTTAATTCGAAAGCTTCATCGTTGGGGAGCGATTGTCACCCTTGTTCCGATGTTGTTGGTGATCGTAACCGGTTTGTTGCTTCAAGTAAAAAAGGAATTTGCCTGGGTGCAGCCACCGACACAGCGAGGAAAGAGCCAAGCGATGGAAGTTGATTGGCGAACCATTTTGGAGGCTGCCAAGCAAGTCGAAGAAGCCGAAGTCAATGATTGGAACGATATTGCTCGGTTGGACGTGCGACCCGATCGAGGCTTGATCAAGATATTTTGCAACAACCACTGGGAATTGCAAATTGATTCTGCCGACGGAAGTCTGCTTTCGTCAACTTACCGTCGCAGCGATTGGATCGAATCGCTACACGATGGCTCATTCTTTGCCGATTGGGCGAAACTGTATATCTTCCTGCCCAATGGATTCATTTTGTTGGGACTCTGGTTCACCGGCGTTTACCTTTGGTGGTTGCCAATTGGAGTCAAACGGAAAAAACAAAGAAAACAATTGTTAACTGATATTAAACGTCTTTGAGAAATTCTATTTAACGTAGAAAAAGGCAACATGTGACGTTTACAAACAGCCCCCGGTCCGCTTGCGGACCGGAGCTAAAGTTTTAAAGTTAAAAATGGGGTGCCACGATTAAATCCCCGGCCGTCCCCGGCCAGCTCGTCTGACCGGGACGGAAGTTTTGTGGGCTTGTGGGATGTAACCGACCGCGTCTACCGCTTACAAAACTTCCCGACCTGCCGGATGAACCGGCAGGGGCGGGCCGCAGAACCCAGTTGCCATTGCTCTTGCTAACTTCCAAAACTTTCCGTCCAGCCGGATGAACCGGCAGGGGCGGCACACCAATTTTTCCTCAAAAAAACACGTCACTCGGCTGAAGTGTTACAAATTCTGTTTAACGCAGAAAAAGGCAACATGTGACGTTTACAAACAGCCCCCGGTCCGC
>JBGTHU010000864.1:0-2450 GCA_041745975.1 Mariniblastus sp. | reverse complement strand
AATCGATTCCAATCGGGGATCATTTGCAATAACGATTCCAATCGTCGAGCGCGGCGCGAGTGGGCTGCAAGTTGTTGTTGGTTTTGTAAAGCCATTCCGACAGCGGCGGCGGTTGATTCGAATTCCGAGATATCAAATTTCGATTCTCGAATCAAACGGGGACTTAATTTTACTACCAGCAACTGTCCTTCCAATGGCGAACCAAAAACGGGTGATGCAGCCCATGTCTCTTTCTCAGCGGCGGAGTCGGCATCGAGCACATCGGCCATTAAATCCATGGGAAGTGAGACAGGCCCTGTTGCCGTAGTTGCCAGTTCGCGCCACTGCCCCTTTGTCCCTTGCACCAGCCATGCGGTCTCGATGCCTAATGTGTCCCTGATTATTTTTAGGCAATCGAAAAGAAATTGGTCTTGCTCCAATTCGGCGTCGGCCAGCGGTAGCGCGATCAAATTTGGCAAAATTCGGGAACTGGTCTTACCAGCCAAAATGCGTTCCGTGTGAGTCGAGTTCACCATAAAGGGGGCTTCGTACTAAAGTCAAAATCGGTTAAAGTGATACAGATCATGTTCACTGTTGCGTGGCACTACAACGATTGGAGTTAGGCCAAATGGGACTACCATTTTGCAACATGGAATACATTGAAACGGAATTTAGCGATTTATTCAATCATACTAGGCATAATCAGGAGTTACCATCAAATGGGGATGTTCACCGGAAAAAAAGGTTTAATTTTAGGAGTTGCCAATGATCGCTCGATCGCTTGGGCGATTGCCGAAAGGATCTTTGCGGAAGGAGGCGAATGTGGATTTACTCATCTTCCCGACCGCGCTGATGATGAAAAGCAAAAGAATCGTCGCCGCGTAGAGAAGTGCTTTGAGAAGTCGGCAACGCAAACCAAGCCCGCCTTTTTGGTTCCTCTGGACGTTCAAAACGATGAAAATATTACCAACGTAATGCAAACGGCAAAAGATACGTTTGGCCACATCGATTTTTTATTACACTCGATCGCGTTTGCCGATACCGAAGATCTGAGGCGGGACACGGTGGAGACCAGTCGCTCGGGCTTTAAAATGGCGATGGATATCAGTTGCTACAGTTTGATTGCCGTCGCCAATGCTGCGCGGCCGATTCTTTCAGAACGGGCCTCGATCGCTTGTATGACCTATTTCGGTGGTGAAAAATGTGTCCCCGGATATAATGTAATGGGGATCTGTAAAGCGGCGTTGGATGCGACTACCCGATATTTGGCGTATGATTTAGGACCATCCGGTGTGCGCGTCAACGCGCTCAGTGCTGGCCCTTTGAAGACCTTGGCCGGGACGGCAGCGGGTGTCGGCGAGATGATGTCGATGTACGCGCATATCGCTCCGCTGGGTAGAAATGTGACTCATGAAGAGGTCGGAAATACAGGCGCATTCCTGTTGTCCGATCTGTCTGATGGAATTACCGGGGAGATCTTACATATCGACGGCGGTTATAACATCATGGGTTCGCCCGGTCGATTAATCGATGTCCTCCAAAAATAGTCACTCGTTGTCATAAGGTTTGTGAACTTAATTTATCGTTCCCCCGTAACAATTAATCGGGCAATTTCCCCTAGATCGATGCAAATTGATGCCAATTGATTAAAATCGATCGTGTTGAACTTTCAAATATTGCTTTAGCTCATGAGCGAATCGTCACACGAACCTTTGAAACCATCGACAACGGAACATGCTGCTGCCGAAACCGGAGCAGATGCAATTTCCGTGTCGTCAGCCGCCAAAACTGCTAAGTCGTCAACAACGCCCGAGCCGGTTGATCGATCCGGCACTCAGACGGCAACGTCTGGAGAAGCGATGATTGAAGCCGATCATCTCTCCAAGTTCTACGGGATTTTCGCTGCCACACGGGATGTGTCCTTCAAGGTATTCAAGGGAGAAGTGGTGGCTTTTCTGGGGCCCAATGGTGCCGGAAAAAGTACCACCATGAAGATGTTGACCGGGTATTTGGCTCCGTCCGAAGGGCGGGCTCGAATTGCAGGTTTTGATATGAGCAACGATCGGTTACAAGGGTCGCGAAAATTGGGGTATCTGCCCGAAACGGGGCCGCTTTATATGGAAATGACACCGTTTAGTTTGCTCGATTTTTTTGCCGAAGCCCGCGGGATGAACAAAGCAAAAAAACGACAACAGATCGAAAAAGTAGTGGAGATATGTGCCCTGGGCAGTGTCGTTTACAAACCGATTAGCAAGCTCTCCAAAGGATATCGGCAACGGGTCGGGATGGCTCAGGCGCTCATTCACGAACCGGAAATTTTGATTTTGGACGAACCGACGTCTGGATTGGATCCCAACCAAATTCGCGGGGTTCGACAAACCATTCGCCGCTTGGGGCAAGAGAAAACAATTTTGTTGTCCACTCACATTTTGCAGGAAGTCGAGGCGATGGCCAGTCGAGTGATCATGATT
>JBGTHU010000863.1:0-3942 GCA_041745975.1 Mariniblastus sp. | reverse complement strand
CATTGCGATAGACCCGCCGACTAACATGGACTTCGTCTGCTTCGAAATCAAAGACCCTCGCGGAGTTGTCTAAAATAATTGTGGCGGTCGCCGCATTAGCTGGTTTCCGAGCATTGACGCCGCTGGAACCTTTGAAGATGACATCTGACATGTCCTTGCCGCGCAGCGATTTGGCACTCTGTTCTCCCAACACCCATTTGATTGCATCGACAATATTTGATTTGCCTGAACCGTTTGGGCCAACCACAACCGTAATTCCCTGAGGGAATTCGAACCGAGTCTTGTCGGCAAAACTCTTAAAGCCGGTCAGTTCGAGTGCTTTGAGCATGGAAACAACTTAATTTACAATGAAAATTTTCGATGGTTGATGATCTGCCGCCTGTCTCAATTCAAAGGACACGAAGCTATGGAAAAACGAAATCATGCACGTAATTACGTAGTTTCCTCAGTTTAAACGATTTTAGTCTGATTAACAGGCCGATTGCCTTGCCAGCAGTTCAGTGCCAGCATTTTTTAAGGTAGAATATTCATTTTAATCGCCCATGTTTTGACAAATTTAATGTGCGCGGTTTCCGCAAGGTGGCGTTTAAGTTTTTGTAACCGTTATTTTTTATCATTTGTTGGTGAATTAGCGGTTGATTATTGGCGGTGAATTTGGTCTTTACGGATCTAACCATGATTTTTTGCCATCAAGAAATTGGCGTTTGGAAAAAGCGGGGAATGCGAGCAATGTTGCAGAGGTAATTTGCCAACAATGAACGCAAATTAAAAGCATTTCCTTTGGAGTCGAAAACGTCCCCCGGGGAGAGAACTTTCCAAGTGAAGCGAATAACTTCTGATCGCCTTATAAAACCGTAGTGAAAAATTGGAATTTTTTACCGTTATTGCCTCGGCTTTGTGTCGGTTAGCCCCGCTGTTGAAAAAACGTTCATCTCGATGCAAGGTTGCTTGCATCGGGTAATGCTACGCATGTTAAATTGTCCGATTGATGATTTTTGTTTGAAGTTTCGACATAAGCTAGAATCAAATTATCCCGTATTGTTGACTTAAAATTTAGGTAATCATTAAATGAAAATTGGGATAATTGGTAGCGGTATTTCTGGATTGACGGCGGCCTATTATTTATGCCGCGATCACCAAGTTGAAATTTTTGAGGCAAATGGATACATCGGAGGACATACTAACACGATCGATGTCGAGCGGAATGGGAAGCGATACGCGTTGGATACGGGCTTCATCGTTTTTAATGATCGGACCTATCCCGGTTTTTGCCGGTTGATGGATGAGATCGGGGTTGCCTCTCGACCGACCGGAATGACGTTCAGCGTCCGCAACGACCAAACGGGATTAGAATATCGAGGCGCTGATTTCAATGGCTTGTTTGCTCAACGACGCAACTTTTTTAGCCCTCAACACTATGCGCTGTTGATGGAGATGCTTCGCTTCAATCGATCGTCCGAGAGCCTGTTGGCCAACCATCCTGATTCATTAACCGTAAATGATTTCTTCGAAAGACATCCATTTTCTAAGAATTTTTTGACTAATTTTTTCTTTCCCATGGCATCTGCCATTTGGAGCTGCCCTCCGGAAACGATCGGGAGCTTTCCGATCCAGTTCATTGTGGAATTTTACCGCCATCATGGATTGCTGAGCGTGAGCAATCGGCCCCAATGGAGAACCATTGTCGGCGGGTCAAAACAATACATTGCTCCCTTGACGAAACGATTTACTGACAATATTCATCTTAATCGTCCCATCCTGTCGGTAGCACGTTCCGATAGAGGTGTTAATGCGTCTGAAATGGGGGGGCAAATTCATCAGTTCGACCATTTAATTTTTGCCTGCCATAGTGACCAGGCACTGAAGATTTTAGGGGCCAGTGCGACGGCGACTGAACGGGAGATCCTGTCGCAATTTCCTTATGAAAAAAACTTTGCTTGTTTGCATACCGAAGTGAGTTTACTCCCCCGCAATCGACGTGCTTGGGCGGCTTGGAATTATCATCTGGCCAGTCCCAAAAAGCAAAATCCCGACTCGACGAAAGCCACGGTGACTTACAACATGAACATGCTGCAAGGGATTGAGAGCGAAACGACATTTTGTGTCAGCTTAAACAGCCAGCATTTAGTTAACCCTCGCCACATTATCCGCGAAATCGAGTATGATCATCCCGTATTTACTGCTGATCGGCGCCGTTACCAACAAAGACACAGTGAATTGATCGACTATCAATCGGTCTCGTACTGTGGTGCCTATTGGGGAAATGGGTTTCATGAGGATGGTGTCCAAAGTGCGATCCGAGTTTGCCAACAATTAGGCTTTGTTTATAAAAGAAATAGTAAAAGAAATGAGCCCATTGATTTTCAATTGCAGACCCCATGTACATGACAAATCCCGAATTGGGTCGGACCCTTTTGTAAGCAAAGCTTAGGCTCAAAGACATGTACAGCTGCATCTATGAGGGAAGTGTCCGTCACCGCCGATTACGCCCCGTTCACCACGAATTGAAATCTAGAATTTGGTTGATATACCTCGATTTGGATGAGGAAGAGGAGGTCTTCTCACGTTCTCGTTTGTGGTCCGCAGACCGGCCGGCGCCCGTGCGATATCGGCGGCAGGATCATTTTGGAGCGCCAAACCAACCGTTGATCGGATCAGTGCGCGAGTTTGTCTTGCGTGAGTCGGGAATTGAGCACCGCGGGCCAATTCGGATGTTGACACAGTTAAGGCAATGGGGATATCTATTTAACCCAGTATCCTTTTTTTACTGTTTTAAAGATGCTCAAAGAGAAGATCCAGAATTCATTATCGCGGAGGTTAACAACACGCCTTGGCGGCAGCGCCATTGCTATTTGATTCAGCCTCGACATTTCGCTCACAAATTTAACGGGCAGCCCATTGCCAAAGAATTTCACGTCTCACCTTTTATGGATATGCAAATGGAGTATTTGTGGCATTTGCCGCCACCGGCTGATCGATTGAAAGTTGGAATCATCAACCAGCGGGGTGAAGATCGTTTCTTTGATGTTTCGATGCAACTCCAACGGAGAGAAATCACTAGTTCTCGAATCGCCAATCTGCTTGTACGTTATCCGCTGATGACGTTGGGAGTCATGGCACAGATTTATTTCCACGCCTTTCGTCTGTGGGCGAAGCGTGTCCCTTTTGTACCGCATCCCGTCAAAGGAAGTCCTCACGGAAATCAAGGAATCGTAAATGTTGCACAAAAAAATTGATACACTAAGTAAGGTCAACGCCTCCGATCGTTTTTTTCGGCGTTTGCTGCTGAGCAAAGGTCGTCAGATCAAGTCCGGTCACATTTCGATTATCGATCAGGATGGTAGTCATTCGTTGGGTTCGATTCAATCGAACAATGATCTGCAGGCCGAACTTGTCGTTCACAACCCTCGGTTTTATCGCTGGTCAATTAATCGAGGGAATGTCGGCGCGGCTGAATCCTGGATGGAGGGGGATTGGAGCTGTAACGATTTATCACGTTTGATTCGGATCATGGTGGCCAATTTCGATGTTGCTGATAAATTAGAAGCACCCTGGGGACGTGGAAGTAAATTGATTGACCGTCTCTATCATTGGTTTCGCAGAAATACTCCTCGCAGTTCCCGGCGAAACATTCGGGCCCATTACGATTTGGGGAATCCCTTTTTTGAGTTATTTCTTGATCCGACAATGAATTATTCGAGTGCTTTGTTCCGTAATTTGTCGGAAGGTGAATCGGGTGAAAGTTTACAGCAAGCTCAAATCAATAAAATGGATCGAATTTGTCGGTCATTGGACCTCAGTTCCTCCGATCACTTATTGGAAATTGGTACCGGTTGGGGTGCTTTGGCTTGCCATGCCGCGCAACACTTTGGCTGCCGAGTGACCACAACCACAATCTCCAAAGAACAATTTCATGCAGCCAAACAACGTGTACATAAACTG
>JBGTHU010000862.1:0-1954 GCA_041745975.1 Mariniblastus sp. | reverse complement strand
AATGAGCCATTGTTATTTGGCCAAAGTTCACAAAACTCCCCCAGTAACCGATGCTCTGTGGCAAATATTTCGGGGTGATGATTCAAGGCCGTGGCCAGCCATGTCGAACCACTACGCGGTGCTGAGATTACAAAGTTTAAGGGTGCTTGTCTCATTCAACGATCCAAGAATGATGCAATTTAATAATGCCATGGATACCAAAGCCATTGGCATCTACCGATGGCCCCACGATTCGGAATCGACCGCGGCCCGAGGCGCGATGATAAAAGTCGATAATCTCCGGCCCATATAACGATATATTAAAATGATAAGATCCGATCAGGAATGGGATCTGGGGAAATTCCAATACAATTTTTTTGTCACCAATGGGCATATCGAAATGAACTTGTTGGTAGGGCGTTGACACCGACGCCAACACGCCGGCAGCCGGTGATTCAAGCGCGACAATCAAACGGGCTTTTTTGATTTCGATTTGGCTGGATAGCGTAATTTGCAGCTTAACCTGATCCCCCGTTTGAAATTCCTGTTGAGACGTTCCTGCGCCGTTGAGTACCTGCACGGCGGCGACTTTGGCAACCGATGGTTCGGCGTCTTCGATGCGGGCCTGTTTCTCTCGCTCAGAAGCACCCAACAGTTCTTCATAGGCCGCACATCCAGTTTCTAAGTCGCCATCGTGAACAATTTGTCCTTGGCCAAACACAATCGATCGCGTGGCAACGCGTGGCAACATGCCAATGGCGTGCGTTACCAAAATGACCGAGACGCCAGCTTTGATCAATTCCTGCAAGTGCTTGAAACATTTCATACGAAACCCGACATCCCCCACTGCCAAGACTTCGTCAATCAACAACAACTCCGGTCGCAAATTTGCGGCCACGGAAAACCCCAATCGGACTCGCATGCCGGAACTATAGGTTTTGATCGGATCGTCAATGACATGCCCCAATTCAGCGAACTCGACAATCTCATCAAACAATTGATCAACTTCTCTCTTCTTCAATCCCAAAACCGCTGCGTTGTTATAAACATTTTCACGTCCAGAAAGAATGGGATTAAAGCCCGTGCCCAACTCAATCAAGGCCCCTATTTTACCGCGGATGGTAATCGAACCGGCATTGGGTTTGATCAGCCCATTGATCATCTTCAACATCGAGCTTTTGCCTGCTCCGTTGGGCCCGATCATCGCCACGCACTCACCCGGTTTGACTTGAAAACTAGCATCACGAACGGCGAAGAATTCGCCAGGCCGCAATTCACCTGGGTTCCTTTGCTGTCCCCTTCCCAAAACTTCCCGTCCTAGGTCGCTCAAGCCGTACCACATCGCGCGCCTCAAATGGCGACAATAGACTTTTCTAATGTTGGAGACCTCAAGCACGAACTTTGAAGATGCAGAAGATTTCATCGCGGATGGGGTCACACTGATACTGGCGGTTGAGGCCGTGGTGGCCGGGGTTGATGTATTTAAGGCGATTGTCAAATCGATATGTACTAAACGATAAAAGCTCCCTCCAACGACGCAACTCCTTTCGAGTTACGTCGAAAAGGACTGCCTTTTTTTACAAACATCGCTCCCGCTGCACCGTATCGTTCGCCACTTTTCTTGCTTGAACCGATCAGTGGAAACAGTCGAAAATTAGTCGAAAATTGACCTCAGTTGTGTATGTCGAGAACGTGGAAAACGCAACGAGAATTTCAACTCCGATCCGCGACGATGCCAAACGATCGGTAACCCGCAGTCCCCCTGCGTTCGCACGATGTCATGGCCAACAAAAGGAGTGTGCGGTGTAGTTTTGTACGAATCATTGATTGATCGGTTTAACGAACGCCCTCGGTATTGCCGCCGCCGGGAAAGGGTTTGTGATTAAATCTCAGTAACTCCGCGGCTCATATTCACCGCGTTGTTAGGCAGTTGGCAAGTCAGCTGAAGATTTGATCAGCCGACGAACGATGCCAA
>JBGTHU010000861.1:0-2966 GCA_041745975.1 Mariniblastus sp. | reverse complement strand
AAGATTTAATGCCGTTGTCATGCCACCAGATCCAGCGCCCTGTTTTTGTTCCCTCCTCATAAGCTCCTTCCAGTTGCTTATTGCCGTTGGGGTGCCACCAGGTAAATCGACCTATTCGGAGGTCGTTGGCGTGTTGGCCTTTCATTTGAGGCTGTCCATTTTCGTACCACAGCTGAATTTGGCCGTGCTTGACTCGACTTCCCGCCGAGACCAGAGGGGCTGGTTCGGCGTTCCACCAATCATCGCTACCTTCGGTTTCCAACTTTCCTTCCAGAAAGAAGACTTCTGACTGGGGTTGTTGGGGACGATAATATGTCACGTCGCGCAGCACCCGTTGTCCATCGATAAATTCTTCGTCTCGCGTCATCTTTTGATCTTCCCCCCACTCCCTCAGTCGTCCGTGCAGCAATCCATTTTTGAACGTCGCTTCTCGCATTTTTCGCATCGAGGGATACCACCAACTGGCCGTGCCATGGCGCACTCCTTCGCGGTAAGGGGCTTCGAACATTTTTTGGTCGTCGGCGTCCAGCAACACCCAAGTTCCGTCTAGTTGATTGTCTTTGAATTCGGCGATTGACGTGAAGGGCCCCTCGAATTGACTGAACGGCGGTCGGGCAAAAATTCCTGCCCCCGATTTGTTATGTTTGCGTTTCCAGACCCCATCCATTTGGCCTAAACGGTACATTCCCTCTGCCAAAACCAGTTGATCTTCTGTAGGGGCCAAGATTCGCCAAATTCCGTCATTGATATAATTTCCCTGCTCGTCTTGAATCATCTCGCGTTCGATTTGGGGACGACCATCGGGGTAGCGCTGAACAATTAATTCCCGTCGAAAGGAGCTTTCTTCACGATTCGATTGACTTTGCCCCGGTGATTGGCGCGGCACCAAATTTTCCAACAAGTTTTCGTTTGCACCTCGTGGAATGATCTCTTCGGATTGCTCGCTTTGATCTTGAGCAAACAATTGATAAGAGTCACTTTGCCGAAGCACTTGCCGATGACCAACCGAAATCGTTCCAACTTGGGCCCCCGATTGGGCCCCAATTTGTTTTACGCCCAAGTCTTGCCGAACAGTGATTCTTGGGGGCGGGGTCGTGTCCTCTATTCTGGGTTTTCGGAATAAAGAATCTTGAGCCTCGACAAAATTCACATCAATAAAAACCGACAGCGACAGGTACGCCAAGGTTAAACGGAAAAAAATGCGGGCCAATGGGGTGTATATTTCTGAAATCACTGGATTCACGCCTGACAAAAAAGGTTGCTGACTTCCCAGAAGCTATCTGAAAAAGGGGTCAGACCCTTTAAAGAAGGGGGGTAGTGGATTGGTAACATCTACGTAAAAGCGGTCGTCCGAAGATGGATAACTGCCGTCTGGAGAGGGTCTGACCCCTTTTTCAGTAGCTTCTAGTATATTTTTGCACTTGTTTGAGGAAAAACCTGAATTTTTCCGCTAAATCCCGAGATTGGGAAAGATCCAATCGTTGTAAACCTGACAAAACACAGAAGTAAATCCAACAGAAATTTGATGCCGGTCGCCAGACCAGCCTTGTTTTTTGTCGCCTTGTGACAAAAATAAGGATGTTACTGACTAGGTACTGATTAGGTAATCGTAAACGGTAGCTCATCCTACTTTGTGTCGCTCGGCCAATTACACGTTTTTTTAACTTTATCCTCTAACCACAAAATGACAACTCTGCGACCGCTCGATCCTTACCGCAAAAGCTCAATTCAAATTGAAAAAAACGATTTGTCCAGCAATGACAATGGCGTTAAGCAGCGGATTGATCGGATTGCCACAAATTACCAACGTCTTAGCCAAAAACTGACCGAAATTGAAACCCTGATGATGGGGGATGAGACGTTGTTGGCGATCGACGCCAGATCGGGATCATCGGCTACTGGCGATCCAAGCGATTCACCCTGCGAGAAACGAAGGTTGCCAACTCGAATTCCAAATTCGAGCCGAACAAAAAATCAAACCAGAATGTCAGACGGTATCGTGACTAACGGCTCCCGCGCGGAGACGAATCGGCAAAAAAAGAGGGGCCTAAAAGCGACGGAAAAAGCGCCGGCAACGCCGTCCGAAAAAGGCCACCCCCATAAGCCACGATAGTACTGTTTTTCAGATTTCGTCGGCATCGGCGATTTTTCGGTGGCAAAATTGAAAATTGCCACCCCAAAATAGCCGTTTTTTCAATACTAAGTATATATATTCGTTAAATTTTCTACTGCCGACCGGCTTAAGGTATCGGCAGAGTTAACGCAAACTTACAATTACTTGGACCGCAAGCTTATAAAACCCGAATTTCTTGGCTCACTTCGATGAAATCCGACAACAATCATCAATTAATTTTCGTATACGGTTAATTCAAGATGTCTATCGATCCTATCACCGAGTCGACTTCGCTCCCGCCAAACCGGACGTCCGCGGTGAGCCGACCAAGCTTTTCAAGTCGATTATTTCGAAAATTTGTTTTAGTATTCATCATTAGTATCATAGGTTTGACGGCGATGAGTTTTACTGGTCAACGCCCGGACAATTTAGGTCATATCGACGGTCGACTTTCAAATTGTCCCGACTCTCCCAATTGTGTCTGCTCGCAAGCTCAAACGGAACAACATCGGATCGAGCCAATCCCTTATGAATCGGTTCAAACGACCGCAAACGGCCAAACTGTGACCAGCGCCGTAATATTGCAACGGATCAAAGATACGGTTGAACAAAATTTTTCACGAGTCAGTTTGATCAGCGAAAGTGATCGATACTTACATTTTGAATTCAAAAGTCTATTATTTAGATTCGTCGATGATGTCGAATTTTTTCTTGATGACACCAACCAACAGATTCATTTTCGTTCCGCATCGCGGGTCGGACATTCAGATCTTGGTGTGAATCGCAAACGAATGAACAAGATTACTCAGGAGTTAAAAAAATGAAATGCCGAATCGATTGTCCACTGTGCCGT
>JBGTHU010000860.1:0-2501 GCA_041745975.1 Mariniblastus sp. | reverse complement strand
GATGTACCTAATGGGTTTTTCTTTGAACCTATTAACTCTGTTGGCCATTGTGTTGGCGGTCGGTTTGGTGGTCGATGATGCGATTGTCGTCGTCGAAAATGTGCAGCGGCACTTGCGAGCGGGGTTGACGCGAATCGATGCGGCGTTTGTCGGAGCCCGTGAATTGGTCGGGCCGATTATTGCCATGACAATTACTTTGGCAACGGTGTATGCGCCTATCGGGTTCCAAGGTGGACTGACAGGGATGTTGTTTCGCGAATTTGCATTCACATTAGCTGCGGCGGTGGTTGTCTCTGGAATCGTGGCAGTGACTCTTTCTCCGATTATGAGTGCCTGGTTGGCGCCTGCGGGAGGACGTGAAGGATGGGTCACCCGCAAGGTGAATCAAACTTTTGACGCCATCCGAGCCGTTTTCGGTAGATTGCTGGGCGGCATTCTGAAGCTCCGCTGGTCGATCGCCTGCTCGACGTTGATTGCCGGCCTGGCCGCTGTCCCCTTTTATCAGTTCTCGGCGAGGGAGTTGGCACCTGTCGAGGACGAAGGCGCGATTGCGGTGATGTTGACGGCCGCTCCAGATTCGACTCTTCAGGCGGCAACCCGTTGGTCAAGTCAATTGGCCGGTGGATTCGAAGCGATACCTGAAACCAGTTACATGTGGGCCTTGGCAACTTCAGCCGGTGGTTTCGGAGGCGTGATTACGACCGATTGGGGAGACCGCGACCGAACCACCGCTGAAATTCTTCCCGAGGTTTTTGCAATCGCATCCAGCAATCCAGGACTGGAAGCTTTTCCGGTGCTTGTACCACCGCTGCCTGGCGCCGGAAATTACGACGTAGAATTGGTTATCAAAAGTGATCTCCCAATCGAAAGACAAGAGGAACTGGCCAACGAGATCGTAAGGCGTGGCCGAGAAGCGGACATGTTCATGTTTATCGATACCGACCTGAAGATCGATTTGCCCCAGGCGCGAGTCTCCGTTGATCGTGAGCGACTTGCTGATTTGGGATTGGATCAGGCCTTGGTCGGTCGAGAGCTGGGTGTGTTGCTGGGAGGCGGATATGTCAATCGGTTCAATTACTTCAACCGGTCGTATCGAGTGATTCCTCAATTGGAAGCGGCGGACCGACAATCTGCCGGGGCGTTGTTGGACCTGCAAGTCAGAACACCTTCAGGTCATTTGATCCCGGTGTCGACCTTTGCCTCCTTAGAAGCGGAAACGGCGCCCCGTTCGTTGAATCGCTTTCAGCAGCAAAGTGCCTTTCGCGTGTTCGCTGCCGTGTATCCGGGATTAACGAAAGAACAAGGGCTCACGGTGCTGGAAGATATCGCTCGCGAAGCAACCGCTGGATTGGCAACGCTGGATTACGTGGGGGAATCTCGCCAAATTCGCAACGAAGGATCGACGTTACTGGTGACTTTAATGTTTGCTTTGATCTTGATTTATTTGGTCTTGGCAGCTCAATTCAAATCGTTTCGCGACCCGTTTATTGTATTGCTGGGCTCTGTTCCGCTGGCCATGACCGGCGTACTGGCAATTACCTTTCTTGATTTCACCACAATTAATATCTACACGCAAGTCGGATTGATTACGCTGGTCGGATTGGTCGCGAAAAACGGCATCTTGATCGTGGAATTCGCCAATCAACTGCAGGAGCAAGGGCTGTCGAAATGGGATGCGACGATTGAGTCCGCCCAAACTCGTTTGCGACCCGTGCTAATGACGTCCGCAGCCACCATTTTGGGGCACTTGCCGCTGGTGTTCGTGACAGGGGCCGGAGCACAGGCTCGAAACAGTATCGGGATCGTCTTAGTTGCCGGAATGGCCATTGGAACGTTTTTTACTCTGTTTGTCGTCCCGGCGTTGTACTATTTGATTGCGGCCCATCATGCAAAGGTCAATTCGGATCCAAACCTCTCTGACACCCCTTCAGTCGTTATTTCATCTGGGAAAGTCGCGGACGTAAAGGAATTGTAGCCGTTCACGAGGGCGGACAAATTGGCCCGAATGTAGAACAATTGTATTTTAATATTATCAACATAATATTTCGCGCAAAAAATCAAAAATCAAGTTGGCGATGGGAATTGGACGGCAGTACCGTAACAATATTCGCATGGTGGCATGCCTCAAGATCAGGTTGGCGATGAAGTTGGTGTAAAATTAAAAGGACATGCATTTTTACGACACCTTCAACCGTTTAGTCAGACGGCAAGACCGTTCGGATGCCAACACGGTAGTCGACAATGACTTTGCTGGTTATGACGGCCTGCCTTCCGGACAGGCAGGCATCAATCCGACGCTGGGGCAAAAATTAAAGGACATGCATTTAATGTTGTCTTTAATGTTGTCATGGATTTTGGTATAATGGTGGAGCACGGCGAGATTCCGATCCAACGACCCCATCCCGAACGTTGGAGTGGTCGTTTGATGATTGGGGGCGATTGGCAGCAACTTCCGATCCGGCTGCTTCGTACGTCTTCCAATATGACAACCTCGATCGAAT
>JBGTHU010000859.1:0-9706 GCA_041745975.1 Mariniblastus sp. | reverse complement strand
GGAAGAGCACGTCTTAAGCACACTTGAACGGGATGGGTCGCGACGCTGGCTAAAGCCTAAATTGTCCAAAGGGCGATTGTTGGAATATCGTCGTTGGTTTTCCTATGTTTTGATTGCAATTTTCACATTGACCCCTTTCATTAAGGTTGGCAATCGTCCTTTGATTTTGTTGAATATCCCCAATCGGGAATTCACCATCCTGGGTTTTACGTTTTTACCGACTGACACCGTGCTATTGGCAATTTTTTTGGTCGGACTGTTGCTTTCGATATTTTTGTTCACGGCGCTTTTTGGCCGAGTTTGGTGCGGTTGGGCTTGCCCCCAAACGGTTTATATGGAGTTTGTTTTTCGACCGATAGAGCGATTGTTTGATGGAACAGTCGGACGCGGAGGAAAAACCAAAAAGGTGTCTAATTGGCGTACCGTGGCCAAGTACCTTGTTTACTTTTTGGTTTGCATTTATTTGGCGAACACTTTTTTGGCCTACTTCGTGGGTGTCGATGCACTCAAGGTATGGGTGACCCAATCCCCCTTGCAGCACCCGATCCCCTTTTTGGTAATGGCGTTTGTGACGTTTGCCATGATGGTCGACTTTTGCTTTTTTCGCGAACAGATGTGCTTGATCGCCTGTCCCTATGGACGATTTCAATCGGTACTGCTAGATCAGAACTCGCTGATTGTGGCCTATGATAGAAACAGGGGTGAGCCTCGTGGCAGAAAGTCGAAGAAGACGCTTTCGATGCCCCCAGCAGAGACTTCATCTCCAGCTCTGCCAGTGGTGGGGGACTGTATTGATTGCGGCAATTGCGTGACGACTTGTCCCACCGGAATCGATATACGAGACGGGTTGCAGATGGAGTGTATTAATTGTACGCAGTGCATCGATGCATGTAACTTGGTAATGGAAAAGATCGGTCGGCCCAAGGATTTGATTCGATACAGTTCTCAGGCTGGTGATGGTGGTCTGACTGGGAGCCTGTTGCGCGCCAGGACACTGGTTTATCCGTTGGCCATTTTCGGAATCGCATCCTTATTTTTTTATCTGTTTCTGTCGACGAAAAGCTTCGACGCGGTGTTATTTCGTGGGCCCGGTAATCCCTACGTATTGCAGGATGATGGTCGCGTGCGAAATAACTTGAAATTGACGCTGACCAATCGCTCCGATCAACCAATGGCATTTACCATGTTCGCCGAATCGCCCGATGGCGTTGAAATCAGCTTCACGGAAGACGAGTTAATCGTACCACCACGTGATACGGCTTCGTTTTTATTAAATACACAAACCCGCCGCAACCTGTATCGGAATGGGCAAGCAACGACTTTGTTCAAGATTACCAATGACCACGATATTTCCCGCACTCTCTCTTTCAAGTTAGTTGGCCCTTAGATGAATAAAATGACCGTGACCAATAACGGAGCAACTTTACTGGTGAATCCCCAACAAGAATCCAAAATCGAGTTGGCTCGCAAAGAAAAATTGGCTCAATTCATTTGGACAGGAATCATCGTCGGTTTTTTTGTGATCCAGGCGATCATGTGGACCGTGGCGATCATTGTTACCGCAAACGATAAATCGCATGTGATCATTGCCGACTATGAAAATAGTTCATTGAGTTGGGATCAAACGCAATCGCTGAAACGAGACAGCGAGGCGTTGGGCTGGCAGGCATCGATTGAAGTTGAGGCGAATTCCCGGCCTACAGGGGAAAGGAAATTGACCTTGCGACTGCTGAATGCTGCCGGGCAACCGATCGAGTTGCCAGAGATTACCATAGAAGTTTTCCACTGGGCGGAGGGGAGTTTGATTTTTCCGGTATCGCTGAAATCGGTATCGGCCGGGCTGTATGAGGGGGAATTGGTGATGCGGAAGTCGGGTTATTGGAATTTCTCTGCTGAAATTTTCAAAGGCGATGACCGTTTTTTCTTCGAAGAGAAGCGGTACTTAAAATTTTCCAAGTAGCCCTTGGGTGTAGGGAAGCGGGTGTTGCCCAAAAAGGTTGCGTTTTACAAATCGATAGAATTCAATTTGGAGAGCGTGTCGCAAGCTGGAAAGTCTGGCCAACGCACCACACGACTGATGGCGTTGAGAGTTTGACAAATGACAGACTCAATTCAATTCAATCCAAATTTAATCCATTTAATTTAAAAATTTAACAGCTACATGATTTTAGCACTGTTGGGAACCGTTTTCATTGCCAGCTTGATTGGCAGCCTGCACTGCGTCGGCATGTGCGGCCCCTTTGCTTTGGTAGCCGGTTCCAACGCCAAGAATCGATCTGCAGCGGTAGCGCCGACCATCGCCTACAGTTTCGGTCGATTGATCAGTTACTCGATGGTAGGTCTCATTTTTGGAACACTGGGTTTGGCATTCAATTCCACTTTTTCATTTTCTTACTGGCAACAAACGGCGACTTTGTTCGCGGGCGTGTTGATGATCTTAGTCGGCTTGATTGCAGTGCTACGGTACAGCGGTTGGAAGATCGAGCTTCCTTCGATTGCGTTTCCGGTGCAAAAAGTTCTTCAAGCTGGATTCCGCAAGACTGTCGCCTTGCCACCACTGACTCGCGCCACGGTGATTGGATTATTGACCAGTTTAATGCCCTGCGGATGGTTGTATGCATTTGGGATCTCCGCGGCAGGGACCGGCAGTCCCTGGCTGGGAATGCTGTTGATGATGGCGTTTTGGGCGGGGACCGTTCCCATCATGGCCGCTTTGATGTTAGGTTTCAGTCATTTCGGCAACCGTCTGCAACATCAGTTGCCTCTGATGATGGCCAGTCTCATCATATTGTTGGGTTTTTTTACGATATTTAATCGCGGTGTTGTCGATTTGAGCGGGATGGCTCTCGATGCTGCGCCGCAGCAGGCTGTACGAGAGGTTGATGGTTCCATTTCCGCGGAAAATTTGATGCGCCAAGTCAATGACATCGAACAAGCGGAACTCCCTTGTTGTGCCAATTGATGATCATTGACAAGATTAACACAGAGTGTACCCATTGCGGACTTCCGGTACCGACTGGTCTTCAAGTGGGCGATCGTCACGAGCAATACTGTTGTCATGGCTGCGAAACGGCCCATCAATTGATCATGTCAGCCGGACTTGAATCGTTTTATGCCATGGTCGATGCGTCCCGCGAGAGCCAAACGTTGCTGGGGCGGGGCGGCGATGAATCGCAATTCGATCACCTCAACGATGAAGGATTTCAACGGCGTTTTGCCGGCGAATTATCGGGTGGAGTGAAAGAAATTCAGCTTTCATTATCCGGAATTCACTGTGCAGCTTGTATCTGGTTGATCGAGAAACTGCCCACAATTGTCAGTGGAGTCCTTTTTACCCGAGTCAACTGGAGTAAGGGAACGGTCCGTGTTCAATGGCTCGATTCGCAGGTCAGCTTGTCCGAGATTGCCGTTGCACTTTTTCGTCTTGGGTATACTCCCGAGCCGATTCGAACCAGCATCAAGGCACAACAGCGGGACCGAGAAAACCGGCAACAGTTGGCACGTATCGGCATGGCAGGGGCCGCTGCGGGAAACAACATGTTGATCGCAGCGGCATTGTATTTGGGGATGTTTTCCGCCATGGATGCGGGATTTGTAACCCTGTTTCGCTGGATGAGCTGTGTTATTGGGATTGCGGCGCTGGTGGGACCGGGGCGTGTTTTTTTGTCCAGCGGTTGGCAAGCATTGAAAACCTTGACGCCGCATATGGATCTGCCCATTGCCCTGGGCTTGATGGCGGGCACGATCAACGGACTGATCAATACGGTGCGCGGCAGAGGCGAGATTTATTTTGACTCATTGACGGTACTGATTTTTTTATTGTTGATCGGTCGCTGGATTCAATTTCGACAACAAAACCGTGCGGCCGATTCGATTGAAATGCTCTATCGATTGACCCCTCAAAGGGCTCGGCGAATCGTCGACGAGGTCATCACCGAAGTCGAAGTCGATGAAATACAACCGGGTGACCGATTGGAGATTCGACCGGGTGATTTGTTCCCTACCGATGCGACGCTGGTGCAGGGGACGTCGCATGTCGACGAATCGATTTTAACGGGCGAATCACGTTCTGTTGTCAAGCAACCGGGAGATCCTCTTTCAGCGGGGACGAAAAATTTGACCTCGCCGTTAATCGCGTGTGCCACCGCTGTCGGTCGAGACGCTCGGATTGCTAAAATTGTGGATCTGGTTGAGCAAGCGGCCTTAGAGAAACCGGAAATCGTCCAATGGGCCAATCGAATCGGCGGCTATTTTGTGGTGATTGTGATTTTTTTAGCAGTGATTACCTTCTTGATTTGGTTTCAGACCAGTGTCGATACGGCCATGGACAATGCCATCGCGCTGTTGGTGATTGCCTGTCCCTGTGCGCTGGCCATGGCGACGCCGTTGGCTATTTCGGTGGCATTGGGTCGGTTGGCCAAACGAAAGACGATGGTGAAGTCGGGGGATGCGTTGCAGTCTTTGACGCGGCCGGGCATGATTTGGTTGGACAAAACTGGAACCTTGACCGAGGGACAAATGAATGTCACTCGGTGGATTGGCGATCACCGCTGGATTCCGTTGGTGGGAGCGATTGAGGCCAAATTCACGCATCCGGTGGCGCGAGCCATCAATCAATTTGCTCAAACTCAAAATACTCAAACTTCAACGGTTCAACTTTCGTCGTCAGCAGGATTGGGTAACATCCCCTGCCAATCATTTTCGAATGGTGTGTATGCCCAAATCGACCAACGTGAATTCTGGATAGGTAACGCAGCTTTGATGGAACAAGCTGGTATTGATTTTGAGAATTCGTTTGTCTCTGTCTGGCTGGAGCAGGAGAAAGAAATCTTAAGTCGTGGCCAAGCCAGTTGTTGGGTGGCTATCGATGGAGAAATCGTCGGTTTGTGCGGGTTGGGAGATCGACTGCGCCCTGATTCGGCGGTCACATTAAAATCGTTGCGGAATCAGGGATGGCGAGTCGGAATCTTGTCGGGGGATCATGAAGAAGTGGTACGTCGTGTCGCGGAGGAACTGAGGATTGATGAATACCATGCGGGAGCGACACCGGAACAAAAATTAAAGATCTTAACGGATTCCAATCAACGATTTGCCACTTCCGTGATGGTGGGGGATGGAGTTAATGACAGTGCGGCATTGGCTGCGGCAACGGTTGGCATTGCGGTGCATAATGGGGCGGAGGCGAGTTTGGCGGCGGCCCCCATTTATTTGGGCGAATCGGGTTTGAAGCCGATCCTTGATCTAATCAACACCAGTCGTTCAACTGGTTACACGATCAAACAGAACCTGTCGGTTTCACTCGGTTATAACGTTTTGGGCGTGATTTTGGCGATGATGGGCGTGTTGCATCCGTTGTTGGCAGCGGCCTTGATGCCGATCAGTTCCCTTTCGGTGATCGGTTTGTCACTCCGATCGGGCCGCAGTTCAGCGAACCAAGCCGGGTAAGATATCGAGTTCCAAGCTTTCGAACAGGCCGGCGGCATAGCGTTTAAACGCAATTGCACCCATCACGGCATTATCGGTGCATAATTCGGGGGGCGCGATAAATAGTTGGACTTTATCTTGTTGGCAGGCCGTGGCAATTTGACTGCGGAACAGCCGATTGGCAGCTACTCCGCCGCCGATGCACAATGTTTTCAGCCCCGTTTGTCGCAGTGCTTGTCTGGCCTTGGCGACCAGACAGTCAATGACGGCTTGTTGGAAACTGGCGGCGATATCGGAGACCTGCTGCGAGGATAGATTGATCGTCGTGGGATCGATATTGCCCGGTCCGGCGATTGCATACCGCACCGCCGTCTTGAGGCCGCTGAAGCTGAATTTCAGTGCGGGATCGCGAATGAAGCTGCGGGGAAAGGGGTGGGCTTGGGGGTTTCCGTTGGCAGCCATCGCTGAGATCGCTGGGCCGCCCGGGTAAGGAAGATTTAGCATGCTGGCTACCTTATCAAAGGCCTCCCCTGCCGCATCGTCGATCGTTCCTCCCAATAATTCAGCCTCCAAAGGGTTGGCGTAGTGATACAGATGCGTATGTCCACCGCTAATGATCATTCCGATGCAGGGAAATATTGGCATTTCTTCGGCAATCTGGCAAGCGTATACGTGAGCATGGAGATGGTTAATCGCGATCAGAGGAATCTCCAAGGACAGGCAAAGGCTTTTGGCCGCGACCAGCCCGACCATCAGCGAACCGGACAAACCGGGTGTATTGGCGACGGCAACGGCATCGAGGTCAGACAAATCAAGAGCGGACTCTGACATAACTTGATCGATCACCGGAAGAATGCGTTCAACATGCGCTCGCGCAGCCAATTCAGGTACCACGCCTTGATACTGTTCATGAAGCTTGCTCTGCGAAGCCACAACACTGGAAAGTACGTGTTTTTCGTCACGAATCACGGCTGCTGCGGTCTCGTCACAGGTCGTTTCCAGACACAAAATGGTGGTCATTTAATTATTTTTGTTGGAATTTAGGTAATTTTGGGTTCTTTTCGGAACAAAAGAAACGATTTCGGGTTAGATAAGCAACGTATACCATTCAAAGAGCTCCAAATTTAACGACAAATCGTTTCTTTGATTAAAGAATGTTGAAATTCGAACAAGCTTGCTCACAATTTGAAAGCTACATTCTTTAGGCCTAGGTTAATTTTAAAAATTTAGGATTTGTTGCCAGGTGCCCTTAGATTTAGGGAAATTTTGGTTGCATGGAAAAGGGTAGTGTAATGAAATTTCAAAGCGATTTCTTTATGAAAAAACAAAAAACATCGATGTTGAACCTTATTTTTGCCATTTTTTTGGGCCTTGCGCCAACCATCGGTTGGTCTCAAATATCAGAAAACAGTCAGGAAAATGTAGAAAAAGGTGCGCAGGATATAAAAATCACGTTTAACATGCAACAGGAGCGATGGGATGTCGTCATTCCTTGGTTTGCTCAACAAGCGGGATTTTCACTTCAGCCAATTAATGACTGGCCCGAGGGAACGTTTTACCTGAAGGACGATTCGGAATATACCCCGATGGAGGCTTTGGACCAACTCAATCATGCGTTGAGAATGCGAAATCCGGCTTACACATTGATTCGCAATCGGAACATGTTGGTTCTGACTCGATTGGAAGATGCTAATTTTCCAGATGATTTGATCGAAACAGTCACTCCTGAGCAATTGGACGAGCGTGGTAAATACGAGACTTTGATTTGTATTTTTAAGTTGGGTGATGAGTTGGACATCGATGAGATGTTTGAGGAGCTGACTCCAATGGTCAGTCGTTCCAACAGTAACTTTTTTGCTAAGTTTCCCGCTGCGAATCAAATCCGAGTTCGCGAAACGGGAGGGACTTTGCGCACGATGCGAGACATTATCGAAATGGCAAAAAAACGCTCTGTTTTTGACAACAAACGAATGGTGACTTACACGCTGAATCATTTGGATGCGGAAATGTTCATGTTAATGGCCCGAGGCCAATTGGATATGGAGCCGGGTCGCGATTTCGCTCGCAATGGCTCGATTACGATCACCCGAGAGCCATTCGGAAAAAGGCTGTTCGTTCGGGGGTCAGAAAAAATGCTGCAGCGTTTCGATGAAATTGCGGCCGTTATCGATGTTGCAATCGAACCGGACGAAGAGGTTCAGATCCGGGAAAAGACATTTAAAGAGTATCCTGTTTATGTCGATCCCAAATTAGGGTTTGGGATGGTCGAGATGGTATTGGAGGGCCGTGGGGCTCGGATGCAACAAGACGAGGAAACGAATGCAATCTATGTGTTTGGAACTGACGAAGATCATCGCCTTGTTACAGAAGCCCTGCAGTCGATCACCGAATCGGGGGGGCAAGCATTCGCTATCATACCGATACAGTTTGGTGAGGCGGCTCAATTGATCATCGCGCTGCAAAACCTGTATCGGCAGACGGCGTTATCAGACAACTCCGCTGATGCTCCGGTAATTTTTGCCGATTCGGAAAAAAATAGCATTGTCGTCCGAGGTAAGCCTCGTGATGTTAAAGAGATCCAGGACATGGTTGCCACTTTGGATCTGCAGTATCAGAGCGATCAAAACTACGCTCGTTCATCCACGCGAATTATCAGTGTCGATGAGCGTGAAGCTGACGGTGTCGCGGAAATGCTCGAATATTACCTGCGGATGGATAACCGAGATAATCCGATCGAGATCAAACGTGCGTTCCAGATGATCAGCCCGGAAGACCGACAAAGACGTAGGAGTGGTAGACTGCGTGGAAATTTTGATAATGATCGCGCCCGCAATCGTGAAAATGACATTGAGGATGACAACGATCAACAGCGAAATCAGCAGCAAAATGACCCCTTTCAAAGTCGCTCTAATCCGGCGGACATAAATTCGGCGGAAATAAATCCGGCGGACATAAATTCGGCGGGTCACGGAACGCCACGAACCGCTGTGACAACCTACAATTTTCTGGATGTTACAAATTTGATGTCGGCCGGGATGTTAACTAGCGTGATATATCCGGGTTCGCACATTTCTTTTTTATCGGCGCCAATCCTTCAAGATCAGGAACGCGATGTGGTTGGGAAGACATCTCAAGAAGACGATAATATGGATCAGTTTCGCTACCGCCCACCGGCACCGAAAATTTCTCAACCAGGGGATAAGATTGTCGTCGAATACTTAGATGGCCGATTCATCTTGAGTTCCAATGATTTAGACGCGTTAGATGACTTAGAAAGCCGGATAAGGTCGGATATTCGAATGGATTCGGAACTGGAACTACCTGCCATTTATCAAATCAGATATCGAAGTGTGGCCGAATTGAAATCGGTGCTCGAGCAGTTTTTTGGCATGTCTTCGGGAGGGGACAGTGGCGGGGGCGGTTTGAATCCGCTGGGAAGCATTGTCAATAACATGATGCCCATGGGTGGCCTGTTTGATAGTTTAATGGGTGGCGGTGATGGCTCCGGAGGGGTAATCGGGTCAGGGTTGGAAGGGGATGTCTCTTTCCAGACCGATGTGACATTCAATTACTTACAGGTTCGTGGTGCGACCAATAATGACTTAGATTTGATTGAGGATTACATCGACCTATTGGACCAACCCAATCCGGCCCATGATCCGAATTTGGTTGGCAAAACTTTTCGAATTCGTTTGATGTATCGTGATCCGGAAGAAGCGAAGGCTTCGATCGAGGAGAGTTTGTCCGACTTAATCGAGAAACCGAAAAATGAATCGAACCAGCAAAATAATGAAGCTCAACAAATGATGCGAATGCTGCAAGCGATGCAACGAGGCGGTGGAGGCGGAGGAGGTGGCCAGGACGTAGAACAAAGAAAATCGACCTGTCGGCTTTCGGTTGATAAAGCTGGCAGTGCGCTGTTGGTTACGGGACCTGACTTTATCTATCGAAGAATTCTGCAGTTCATTGAAGAGTTCGATCAACCCAATCTTGTCCCACGAAAGCACTTGATTTATCTGGACCGTCCGAGTGCTGATTATGAGTTGATTCGGGAAGTGCTAAGTGCACGTTTCGGTGACAATATCGCCTACTCACGAGACCAGGCGACTGAAGGACAAACCGCCCCCGCTGACGGCCAAGCCAGCACGGCTCAGGCTCGCCAACAGGCGGGCCGAGGGCAGACAACCGGTAGACCGACTCAGCAGCAGCAACGAGGTGGGAACCAACCAAATATGCAAAACTTTCTCCGAGCGATGCAGCAAGGTGGTGGCATGGGTGGCGG
>JBGTHU010000858.1:0-3778 GCA_041745975.1 Mariniblastus sp. | reverse complement strand
GATGACCGAAAAAAATAATAAAACGGAAAGGGTTGGGCGAATTTTTTCGAGGGACATGGTTAAGCTCCTAAGTGGCTGTTTTTGTTTTCAAGTGGCAATGGTTAAGCAATCGTTTTCGATCACTAATCACTAAGGAACTGTTCGGGATTAAGTTCCTAACTTTAACGGATGGGCGCGATACCGGAGGGATTGCGCCCATCCGCGACCAACATCCTACCATAATACCCACTGGCTGTTGTCGTGCAACCAATCCGGCATGTCCGTCAATTCGTTCTTTTCGGGCGGGCCCGTCAAACGCAATGGCCCTTCCTTGGTCATCGCCACGGTATGCTCGAAATGAGCGCTGGGTTGGCGGTCTCTGGTAATCATTGTCCACCGGTCACTCAACTCCTTTAAGTTCGGCGTTCCAACACAGACCATCGGTTCGATTGCCAACACCACACCGGGTCGTAGATCAAAATCTTCTTTTTCCTTCCATTCAGGACAAAAGTAATTGGGAACTTGAGGGGGTTCGTGCAGCAATTTCCCGATGCCATGGCCGACCATTTCGTCGACAACCGAAAGCCCGTGGTCCAGCACATAGTCTTCCATCTCCATGGCAATTTCGCTCCACCAGGTTTTTCGGTGCATCAAAGCGATTGCCAGCTCCAATACACCGGAAGTCACCTCCAGCAATTTCTGTTTTGTGGAATCGATCTCGCCGACAGCATGGGTGACAGCCGCATCGCCACACCACCCGGACAATCGACAGCCGGTATCAATACTGACGATATCACCCGTTTGCAATTGCCGCTGGCCGGGGATTCCGTGCACCACTTCTTCGTTGATCGAAATGCAAGTTTCCGCGGGGAAGGCAGGACGCTTTCCAGGTAGTTCGCCGTAATTGACAAACAGGGGAGTCGCCTGATGGCGTTGGAATGTATCTCGATAAACTTGATTCAGCTCAGCCGTGGTGATTCCGGGCCGGATCAGCCGAGCGGCAGTTTGATGGGCCTCCCATACGATCAGCCCCGCGGCTCTCATTTTCTTGATTTCGCGCGAGGAACGGAGCTCACGTTTGATAGCAACCTCGTTTGTAATTTTCATATACCCGAATCCTTCCTCAGTTCCCTAATCATTAGTTCAACCCCTTTTTCAGCGATGATCGCTTGCCAGCGGGAAGCGGCGTTTGAGAGCGCCTGTTCCGATGTGACTTCGCCCCGCAGACAAGCCCGGATTTGCTCATCCAGAGCGGCTAAAAACAGATGCCGTCCCGGGATGCGCGGGAACAGTAGTTGCACATCTTGCTGGTTGATCTGCCGGATGATTTCTGCGAACTCATCCCCTCCCCGTTCGCTGATCAGGGAACCCGTCCAACGCATCGGGTCTCCCAGGTGTGTCTGCCGAAACGGGCCAAACTCGGGGTGGCCAGCGACCGTTTTCAGCGACCCCGATTTACTTCCCAGCCAAGCAGCCAATTGCAAGGCCCCATCGATGTTGCGAGACTTCGTTGTAACCGATAGCAACGAACCTTGCACGCCAACCAGATCATAATTCATGCTCTCGCCGACCGATCTTTGATTCCAGCGTTGGCTGGGAATATCGAACCACTGCTTGCTGCCAGGAAGGATTAACAGTCCAACATCAACCAAATCAGGCATTTGCATTTCATTTTCCAACTCTTCGGCAGTCGCTTCCGTTCCAGACCATTGCAATTTTACGAAGCGATCATTAGGCCAACCAATCCCCATTTTCGCCTTTCCTGTCAGAACTCTTTGGTAGACATCGGCAGGCGCGAGTTCCAAACATTCAAGATTATCACCCATCATCTTTTTCAAATCATCCAGTGCGATGCGAAAGGGAACTTCTTCAATCAGTGGTTGCATCGTGCTGCGATCAAAAACTGATGCCAGTCGCCCTCGACTGCGGATTGTCGGAGCCACATGCGATAGAAAAACATGAACTGCCCATTCCTCGGCCAGAGGCAAGGCCAACAAATCCGTGCCGGAGGTCTCCGACGAGCCATCTTCAATCACCGTTTTCTTCGCGACGAAGCGATCCTGCAACCAAGGCAAGGCCAAGTCCCAAGTCGCTGGCAGCGACGGCGTTTGCTGATCAAGCCATTGCCGATCAAATAGCCACATTAATTGAGGGCCACCCAGTGAGACACCAAAAACTTTGTTGTTATGTCGCACGAGACGAGATCGATGCAAAGGCAGGAGTTCATTTTTGTTGAAACCCTCTGACTGCCAAACCGCATTGGGAATTTCAATCAACTGCCGACGCGATTCCAGTTCGCCGATCATACCGTGAGGGTACAGCACCAAATCAATATCATCCGCAACCTGAAAGTCTCGCTGAATGAATTCGGTTTTACTCAGCCGTATCAAATTCAATTGACCATTGAACTCGGCTTGCCACTGCCGCTCAATCGAGTCTGCAAACCCGCTGTCATCGATTATCAACATCGTTAATAAATCAGGGGCGACTCCCATTTCGCTATCATCGACAGAAGGCAAAGTCGGAGTGGAAGGCTCAGGGCAACCAGCAAACAGCAACAAAGTTACCCAAAAAAGCAATGAAGTTATTCTAAATTTTAACATGGAATTCGCACGTGAGTCCAGGAAAAAAGCTTTCCTTTGTGGTTTTCAATCTCGATTAAATTATAACGGATTGAATGACTGGGAGTAAGGAGGAAAAGGATCGCAAATAGATTTGGTAACCGTTCATGAGATTTTTCCGATTTTGTTGGGTTGAGCCAGCCTTGGTGGGCCGTAGGGTGGCGTCAAGCTTGCGAACCGATAATAATCCGCACAATAAATAATTCCATATTCGCATCGTTTTCATTTTCCATCACTAAACGTCAAGCAAGCGTAGGCCCACCATCCCCTCGTTTTACGTATCCAATGAGAGGCGTTTCGCAAATCGAGCCAGTATTTATTCAGCTTCAAATTGGCATACAAACCGTTTTCATTACACTCAATTTTTATCGGATCGGCCATCATGAAATCAGTCCATCTCGCATTTGATTTAGGCGCCAGTTCGGGGCGAGCCATTATTGGCAGACTTAATGGTCACCCTGCGAGGCTGGAGATTGAGGAACTGCATCGCTTTGAACACCATCCTTGCCTGACACCTTTTGGATCGGTCTGGGACTTCACCGGGATTTGGCTAAATCTGATGACGGGGCTTAAACGAGCCGGTCAGTGGTGCCAACAGCACAACGAAATTTTAACTTCAGTAGGAATTGATTGCTGGGGTGTTGACTGGGGATTAATTGGAAGCCATGGCAACTTATTGCTGTTGCCGCATTGCTACCGCGATCCCTTTCACGACGAAGTCTACCCAAGGATTCTTGAGGAACTTGGAGGCGGCGAAACGGTTTATCGACGCAGCGGCATTCAGTTGATGCCCCTGAATACGATTTTCCAAGTGGCAGGGCGTTTTCAAAATGACCCCCGGCCTTTTTCGGCAGCGGATCGTTTATTGTTTGTTCCCGACTTGTTTAACTTTTGGCTGTCGGGGATCGTCGCCAATGAAGAAACCATCGCTTCCACCAGTGGCTTGCTGGAATTGGCGACCGGGGATTGGGATTGGGAGTTGTTGCGACAATTGAAATTGCCAGAGCGTCTGTTTGGTCCATTGACTGCCGCCAGCACCCCGCTCGGCCCAATCCGCGACGAAATCGCCCGCGATGTCGGCCTGCCCTATCCGGTGCAAGTGATTGCGACGGCATCGCATGACACTGCGGCAGCTGTGGCGGCAGTACCTGCCGATAAGAATCAGGACGGAAATTGGG
>JBGTHU010000857.1:0-3366 GCA_041745975.1 Mariniblastus sp. | reverse complement strand
GCACACCAATTTACTTTGATCGCAATTTCTAATTTTGGTTCTTTCCTTACACACGGACTTTGCGAATTCAACACTTTTGGCTCATACTTTCTCAGAAGCGTTAACAATCGCCGTGACACTTCAGCCGAATGAAGTAGATCGCTCGCCGCCGCGAATTTTGCGGAAAAAGTTCGCATACCTCTGAGCTTTTTCCTTTGCAAAATTCGCTTTGGCTTCCAGTTAAACAACTCCTCGCTTCAGAAGGCTGAAATGTTACAAGTTTTGCAAATTTCCTTCTTTGTTAATCCAAAGGGGTTGACATCCCACCGCGTGTGCGCGCCAATACAATTGAACATAATTGTTTAAAAAGAATTCGTATTCGATCGTTTCTTCGATATGATTTGAAATCAAACAACCTTAGCAACGGGAGACCAAATTATGTCTTGTTGGAAATTTCTAAAGAAGTGCGGCGTCAGAATTTAGCACAAGTCCGTAACCTACCGCGAATATTAAGGCCACGATTCTTCCATCAAACGCAGGTAAGGGACGCTTCGACAAAGAAATTCAATAACTCAAGCAATTTGTTATTGGCGTATGCAGAAATTGGAGTAATATTTCCATAGGGATGCAATCGTCGATTTTTTTGGCCATTAAGGCGATCGGCTGATAATAATTTACCGATTAAAAGGGGCCGAGTACTTCCAAGGCTCAGTTATCAACGGGTAAATTTTCATTTGCCGCTAGCCCAACAGAGACAATGGCCGATAAAAGATGGAGGAGAACTTACACAACCGATTTACACAACCGGTTTGCACAGCCGCCAATCGATCAACTCAAACTTCGGAAATATTGATATGTCTATCGCCTCGTATACAACTGACAACGTCTTCGATGAGATGTTCGCTCCCGATGGATCGCCCCGGTCCAGCGGGGCAGCTTTCGTTGAACGTCTCAATTCTTTTAGCGGCGAAAAACTACTACAACGCCAGCATGCGGCTGAACAAAGTCTGCTGAACCTGGGAATTACCTTTAACGTTTACGGACATGAAAAAGGTACGGAAAAAATTTGGCCCTTCGATTTACTCCCACGAATCATTGACGCTGAAGAATGGTCGGTCGTCGAACGTGGATTGAAGCAACGAATTCAGGCACTGAATTTATTCATCGATGACATTTACAACGATCGAAAAATTTTTGCCGATAAAGTGGTATCGGAGACTTTGATTACTTCTTCCAAAACGTATCGCCAACAATGCGAAGGATTTAAGCCGGCTCAAGGAGTTTGGTGCCATATCAGTGGCGTCGATTTAGTACGCGACCAATCGGGGCAGATTTTTGTCTTGGAAGATAATCTGCGTTGCCCCTCGGGTGTTTCCTATGTGCTGGAGAATCGCGAACTGATGAAGCGTACTTTTTCGCACGTCTTTCAAGGTATGTCGGTTCAACCGATCGATGATTATCCCGAACAGCTGCTGCAAATGTTGCTCGATTGCGCCCCGGCGGGAGCCGATAATCCCACGGCCGTTCTGTTGACTCCAGGAATTTATAATTCGGCTTACTTTGAGCATACTTTTTTGGCTCAACAAATGGGGATCGAGCTGGTTCAGGGAAGTGATCTGATTGTCGACGGGGGGTTTGTGCACATGAAAACCACGCGAGGACTCAAACGGGTCGATGTGATATATCGACGGATCGACGATGATTTTCTTGATCCGGTGAGCTTTCGACCGGATTCCGGCTTGGGGGTTTCGCATCTGATGGAAGTTTGTAAATCGGGTCGAGTGACACTGGCCAATGCACCTGGCACGGGAGTGGCTGATGACAAAGCGGTTTATGCTTACGTGCCCGAAATTATCAAATACTATTTGGATCAAGATGCGATTTTGCCGAATGTGCCGACATTTTTGTGCTCCAACGATCAACAACGAAAGCACGTATTAGCCAATCTGGATAAACTGGTTGTCAAACCGACCAATGAATCGGGTGGCTACGGTATCTTGATGGGGCCTCACGCTTCCCCAGCCCAGCGAAAAGAATGCGCTCAGGCCATTCAGGCCAAGCCGCGTGAATGGGTGGCTCAACCGATGTTGACGCTATCCACTGTGCCGACATTAGTTGGCACCGAATTGAAGCCTCGACATGTCGATCTACGCCCCTTTGTGCTCTGCGGAAAAGATATTTATGTGATGCCTGGTGGCTTGACTCGCGTCGCCCTCAAGGAGGGATCGATGGTCGTCAACTCTTCCCAAGGGGGCGGTAGCAAAGACACCTGGGTTCTGCGTGCTGACTCCGATCGAGGCGCCGAAACATCCCTTTGATCTGCCAATCTGAATAATCCAATATTTATCAACCGGAAGGAATAAATATGCTTTCTCGAGTCGCCGATTCGATTTATTGGTTGAGCCGTTATATCGAACGGGCTGAAAATGTCGCCCGTTTTATTGACGTCAATTACAATTTAACTCTAGGAGAAGTCGATCAATTTGGTGATCGCTGGGCACCACTGATTTATACTACGGGTGACCATGCTGAATTCCAGGATAGATACGGTATCCCCAATCGGGAAAACGTTTTACAGTTTTTGTTATTCGATCGACAAAACCCCAACTCGATCATTTCCTGCGTCGATCATGCGCGAGAAAATGCTCGGGCGATTCGCGAAGTGATCTCGGCAGTATCCTGGGAACAGCTGAACAAGTTTTATTTTATGGTTCGATCCCATGCCAAGGCCAAGCACGTGACGCTGGAACAGCCGCAAGATTTTTGCGAGCGAGTTCGATTGGCCAGTCATCTCTTTGTCGGTGCTGTCGATTCCACTATCTCTCACGATGAGGCTTGGCATTTTGCCAAAATTGGTCGCTTACTCGAACGAGCTGACAAGACGTCCCGGATTGTTGATGTACAGTACTTTTTGTTACTGCCCAGCTTGCAGGACATAGGCACGGAACTGGATGTGGTGCGCTGGTCAGCGTTGCTGAAATCGGCCAGTGCGTTGGCCATGTATCGTCGGCAGCACGGAAAAATTGTCCCTCAGCAGGTCGCTGAATTTTTAATTTTGAATCGAGAATTTCCTCGCTCGATGCACTTTTGTATCATCGAGTCTCTCCAGTCCATGCAAAAGCTGACCGGCAGCAGCCCGGGGACGTTTTGTAATCTTTCAGAACAGCTTTTGGGGCAACGCTGTGCCTATATGAATTACTCGGGGATCAGCAGCATCATCCAGCAGGGCTTGCATCAGTATATCGATGAATTTCAGGCGCAATTGAACCAGATCGGTGAAGCGATTGCCGATGACTTTTTTAGGTCGGGTTCGACAGCGGTCGACGATTCTGAAAAATTTTCACTGGAGATTTCGCCTACGGTCTCCTCGCAATCGCAATCGCAATC